>JAYTEI010000082.1:0-4112 GCA_043735445.1 Akkermansiaceae bacterium
GCAGCGTGGCAATACACCGCCCGCGATTTCAAGATCGGGATGAAGATCGAGTGGTTCGAGCCGGGTGAAACGGTCGAGCAGGTCGTCGATTTCCTCAAGCTCTCCAGCCAGGTCTCGCGCGATGGCCAGTGGGTGACCGATGCCCGGTTTTTCGTAAAATCCAAAGGCCGCAGCGCGTTGCGGGCGACCTTGCCAGCGGCTGCCAAGTTGTGGGAAGCCAAGGTCAACGGCGAGCCGGTGAACGCCCGCTCCGACGGCGGTGAAACGCTGGTGCCGCTGCCCTCGCAGGTCGATCCGAACCAAGCCGTCGAAGTCACTCTGCGCTACGGCGCGCGGTCTGAGAATCCGCGCCATCCACGGCTAGCAGCACCGATCTTGGCCGCGCCCGTGGTCATCGGCGAGTGGACCATCACTGGCGACGAGGGCCGTCAGTTATTCCCGCGCGGTGGCTCGGCGGAACTCGTGCGCCCCGGCCTCGCGGAAAGCGGTTGGGAATGGCTAGCAAGCCACACTGGCGGAGTTTTCGCGCTGCTCGTGTTAGCTGCGGCGGCGTTGGCAAGCAGCTCGCGGCGGGTGCTTTCGTTGGTGTTAGGCATGGCCTTCATCCTGACGGCGGTGGCGCTCGGGCTATCCGCCGCGGCGACCAGTCGGGGCAATGCCGCCTTCCTGGAATACGCCGCGCCGGTGGTGGCGGCGGGCAGTGAGGTGGCGGTGGAAATCGGCAACATCGCCCCATGGCAAGCGCGGACGGGGTGGGGGATGTGGTTGGTTTTCGTGCTCGGCGTGGTCATTGCCGTGCGGGGGATGTTCGCTGGAGATCGCTGGTGGAAAATGGGCGGACTCGCACTCGTCGGTGCGTCGTTCCTCTCGATCCGTGGCGGTGCGCCATTGTTCTTCGGCATCGCCGCAGCCATCGCCCTAGCCTGGTGGCTGCCCCGGCTGTGGCAGCTCGTCCACGACCTGCGCAAACCCAAAATCGTGGAAGGCGCGGCGGCACTTCTCATGCTAGCCGGCTTCTGTTTCCAAGAGGCCCGCGCGGCGGAAATTGCTGGCACCAAGCCCGCCGAGTCGCTGATCCAAGACTGGCAAATCCGCGATGGTCGGCTGCGCGGAACCATCGACGTGACGCTGCGTGGCGAGGCCGGCGATCGGTTTTTGTTACTGCGTGCGCCAGCCGTGCTGAGTGGCTTCGAAGGCGCGGGGCTGCATGTGGTGAAGTCCCCGTTAGATGACAAGGAAGCCTACTTCATCGTCGCGGACAGCGCGGGCCGGATGACTGGCAAGGCGGTGTTTGAAATGCCGCTAACCGATCCGGGAAAAGCCTGGGTGCTCCCCGGCGGTCCGGCGGCGTTGCGGCAGGTGACGCTGCGCTGGGACCAGGCGGGCTGGGAGTTTTTCTCACCCGGCGCCGCCAAGGTGACCGCCCTCGCAGGGCTAGCAGCCACTGAAAGTGGCGCGGTGTTAGTGCTCGGCCCAGCGGACCCGGTGATGTTGCAAGCCCGCCCGAAACAACGCGATGTCGGCAGCGAGGAAACTAAGTTTTTCGCTGAAGTTTCTAATCTCTATCTGCCCGGACCCGGCGTGGTGAGCGGACGTCACCGCGTCTCGATCCGCCCGGCACAGGGCCGCGTCTCGTTGTTAGTGATGACGGTGCCTGCGGGTTTCACCGTCAGCGATGTGGTCGCTGGCCCCGCTGGCACATGGCGTTTCGACCCGGAAAAGCGCGAGCTGCGGGTGCCTATCGAACCGGCGCAGGACCAAGCCTTCGCTCTAACCATCGAGACCCAGCGCGGCGCTGGCACCTTGCCGATGGACCTCGATCTCGCGCCGATCCGGGTCGCTGGTTCAGCCGGTGAAATCGGATTTCTCGCATTGGCCTTCGGCGAGGAAGCGCAGCCGGAAGCGGTCAACGTCGAAGGGCTATCAAGAGTGAACCCGGAGGATTTCGACCCCGAGCTGCTGCCACGCGACAAGGAGGGCAATCCGCTGGCGCTGCTTCAGAACGCATTCCGCTACGGCGCGGGCGATGTTATGGCGCACGTCAAAGTCGCCGCCGTCGCCCCCGAGCTGCGGGCGGATTCGTGGCAGCTCGTCTCACTCGGCGAGGACCGCTTGCTGGTCGCCAGTGATCTAACGGTCACGATCACTCGCTCCGGCGTGTTCCGGCTGGTGGTCGATTTACCGGAAGGATTGGACGTCGAGACCGCCACCGGCGAGGGCTTGAGCCAATGGACGGTCAGCCCCGACAAGCGGGTGCTGACTTTACATCTAACGGGCAAGACGATGGGCAAGCGCGAGTTCAGCCTCACGCTAACCGCCCGTGCGCCGGGGGCGCAGGAAAAATGGCTGGTGCCACGCTTGTCGTTGCGGGATGCCTCGCGGGAAACCGGCGTGGTCACCGTCCTCCCCGAACGCGGCTTGCAAGTGCGGGCGGTGGAGCGCCGCAATGTTTCCCAACTCGATCCGCGTGCGCTGGCGGATGCGCCTAAAGAATCCGCCCGCGCGGCTGCCCGCCCCGGTGCGCTTGCCTATCGGTTGTTGCAAAGCGACTGGTCGCTCGGCCTCTCTATCAGCCGCCTCGATCCCTGGGTCACCGCCCAAGTCTTTCACGAAGCCACCCTGCGCGAGGGCCAGATGCTCACCCGCGTGGTCATCGGTTATAAGATCGAGAATGCCGCGCTCAAAGCGCTGCGGGTCCGCATCCCCGGCCTCGATGCCACCGCCGCCGCGACGGTGCGGGCGAACGGTGCCGCCGTGGCCGACCTCGTGCCGGTGGCGGGACAAGACGGGGCTTGGGACATCAACTTCCAACGCGGCGTGGCCGGGGAAACCAGCGTCGAGCTCGAATACCAGCGCGCCAGCAAGGATGACGGCACGGAGCTGATCCAGCCCATCGTCTTGGAGCAAGTCCGGCAACTCTCGTACTTCGCCGCGGTCCGCGCCGGTGGGCGGTTAGAGCTTGAAACAGGCACTTTTCCGCGCGGTTGGCAGCGCGCGGATTGGGCGGTCGTGCAATCCACGCTCGGCCAGGCCGCAGGAAATGTCTCGCCGCTGATGGCATTCCGGGTGGCCGATCCAGAAGGTCCGTTGCCAGTGATTTTGAAACGCCATCAACTCGCCGATTTGCAGAAACTCCGAGTCGCCGAGGGAATGCTAACCACCCTGATGTCGCCCGCGGGCGATGCGCTGACCGCGGTGGATTTAAAAATGCAAGTCGTCGGCAAGGGCACCTTGCGCCTGAAGCTGCCGAAGGGAGCCGCGCTCTTCAATGTGCTCGTCAACGACGAGGGAGCCACGCTGGTTAGAGAGGGCGACGAGTGGTTGTTCTATGTTTTTCCTTCGCCCGAAGTCGGCCGTCCCGCGACGGTGCGCTTCGTTTACTCCGCGGGCACCGCCAAGGGCAAACAGCTCGAAGGCCCGGTCCTCAGCGTGCCGATGGAAAATCTAACGTGGCGGGTGCTGGTGCCGGAAGGTTGGCAGATGACCCGCCACGGCGGGGACTTCGATTTAAAAGAACAAGCCGCAATGGGCGCGTTCAAGCTGGAGGACTATCAGTCGTTCGTGCAGGGGAAAAAGGACAGCGACTCGAAAAAAGCCGTCGCCTTACTGGACCAGGCGAACACCTGGATGAAGGCGGGCGATCAGGAGAAAGCCAGCCAAGCATTTAGCAATGCGGTGCGCAGCAATCAGCTCGACGCCGCATCTGGTGAAGACGCGCGAGTCCAGCAGCGCCAGCTCATGACCCAGCAGGCCGTGCTCGGCCTCAACACCCGCCGCCAGAAATTGGCGATCGATAACAAGCTCTCCGCCCCGCAGGCCGACAACGCGCAGCTTCAACGTGCCGCCGCCGCCAACCCGGTCCTGCGCGGCGGCTTCAACTACGATCCCAAACAGTTCGAGCGTTTTCTCGAAGGCAACACCGCCGACGAAAACACCGCGCTTAAGGAAATCGCCAACCGCATCGTCACCCAACAGTTAGCCGCCGAACCCGCGCCAGTCGCGCTTGATGTCACTCTCCCCGAGCGCGGCACCGTTCTAACATTCGGGCGCAGCGTGCAAGTGGATGGCCAGCGGCCGATGGCCATCGAGCTGAAACTCAAGCGCTCCGGCAG
>JAYTEI010000083.1:0-4107 GCA_043735445.1 Akkermansiaceae bacterium
TTGGAACTTCGATGTTAGGTCTTCTTCTCTGGATTATGTCGGCCCGAAAACCCAAGCATCTTCCAGCACCAGCCCCGGCTTTAAGAGATGGCTGGTTTCCGATGGCAGTGCCACGCTCCCGGCTGGCTCAGCCAAGCAGACATTCTCAAACTCCTCGAACCCGCCGCCACCGTTAGATGGCGATCCCAAGTCATTCCCATGGGGCGAAAGTAAGGCCGTCAATCTCACTCCCGTGGACTTCGCCTTGGAAGTCGGCGACCAGAAAGTGCTGCTTCCCGGCGGCAAAATCACCGCCGTGCCAAAGGTCACCCAAGTGGATGAATACAACCGTGCGCAAACCAATTTCTACTACAAACAAGCCGACCAATGAGTGATCGTCGCCGAACGCCAAATGGCCTGCTGCGGCAACCTGCGGCGGGTGTTTCTAATCTACAAATCCCCGTAATCACTATCACCCGACGTGCGGACGCTCTTGGATCAGCCACCGCCGGTGTTAGATGAAACCCATTGATGGAAGCCGGGCTTGAGCGGGCACCGCTCTCGGGTGAGGTGGACAGAAAATTTTTCCTGCCGTTTCCCGCTTCCCGAGGTTAAGTCTCCGCCATGCGCCGCCGATCACTGATTCTAACTCTCGGGTTCGTGGTGGTCGCGATGTTGGGATATTGGTTGGCTAGGACCGCTGCACCTCGCGCTGTTTCGCGCATTGAGAATCCTCGGTCGCAGATCGGGCCGCATTGGAAAGTCACCGCTGGTGAACCCGCACCCAGATTCCGCAAAGAAGTAAGAGCCCCCGCCTCCCGCCGCGACGACGAGGCGATCAAAGCCGGCGCACTGCCTGGCCAGCGGATTCTTGTTTTTAAAGACAAGTCAGCCCTCGAAGCTTTCCTAAAACGGGCAGGGGACAAGGTCCGCTCGATGGGTCGCTTAGATGCGCTCAACGCCCTGCGGATCGGGTTTTCCGATCCCGCTGTGCTGGCTTCCCTGCTCGATGGCGAAGAAGAAGCGTCGCTCGTTTTTCCTGTGGATGTTCCTCCTGCGCCGGGTGACGGGACGGCCCAACCAGGGGCCGTCGCCCTCGGTGCAGGCTTGCTCGAATGGCTCGGCATCAGTGGCGATAATACGGCTTGGGGAAGCGGTGTCCGGGTGGCCGTGCTGGACACCGGCGTGACTTCCAGCCGGGCGTTTGCCAGTGCGATCACGTTTCAAAACCTCGTCGGCCTGCCCGCCAATCTAACGACGCAGAGCGGCCACGGCACCGCCGTGGCGTCGATGATCATTGGCCGCGATTCTCTAACGCCCGGCGTCGCGCCCAGTGCGGACATCATCTCCATCCGGATCGCCAACGATGCCGGCCAGTCCGATAGTTTCCTGCTCGCCCAAGGCATCGTCGCCGCAGTCGATGCCGGGGCTGGGCTGATCAATATTTCCATGGGTAGCTTCGGCGACAGTGTGTTGGTTAGAAATGCCATCGAGTATGCAAGGGTGGCCGGTGCGCTGATCATCGCGGCTGCCGGCAACAATGGTCTGAATCAACTGTCCTATCCCGCCGCTAACGACGGGGTGATCGCAGTGGGTGCGGTGGACGCCATGGGAAATCATCTGGATTTCTCGAACACCGGCTCGCAACTCGCGCTCTCCGCACCGGGCTTCGGCATCAACGCGGCGTGGATTGGCGATCAGGCGGCGCGTGTTAGCGGCACCTCGTTCAGCGCCCCCATCGTGGCGGGTACCATCGCCGCCGTGAAGAGCTGGCCGGGAAATGAAAACCTCACCCTGCGCCAAGCGGCCAATCTCCTGATTTCCTATCTCAATGACGGCGGTGCGGCTGGCCCTGACTACGCCTTGGGTGGCGGCACGCCCGACTTGGGCCGCGTCCTCAACGCAAAAAATCCCGGCATCTATGACGCCGCCCTGGCCTCTCAACGGATCCTTCCGCCGGATTCGAAAAACCCTTACGGGCAGGTGGAAATCATGGTCCAAAACCGCGGCACGGAAAACCTCATCAACACCAGTGTTAGAATTTCCACCCCCACGGGCGACGTCACTTCTAACATCACCTCGCTGGCCGTCAACGCCGTGAAAACCATCCGCGTCCCCATCTCCCAGCCCACCGCCGCGAGCATGCGTTATAGCTCCCAGGTGATTCTCTCCCAAGGTCGCACCGACGCGAAACCCGCCAACGACCGCCGCGTCGAAACCTATGTCCCGGCGGGCGGTAAGTAGCCTCTGGCTGGCACTCTGCCTGTTAGCGCGGGCCGAACCGGTCCCGGCGAACCAGCTCGTGGTAGCCGGCAACGCTTGCGGTCCCACCGCCTTGCTCAACGCCTTCCGCTTCGGCAATCCGGCGTGGCAACGGGTGTCTAACGCCCTCGCCGGCGACACCGACAAACAGCGCATTTCAGCCATCATCCGCCAGCGCGGGATGCAGCCCTCCAGCCACCTCGTCGGCCATTCCCGCTGGTCGCGAAAGGGCGTCAACCTCGCCGACCTTTGCGACATCGCTAACGAAATGACGCGCGGCCATTTCCTGCCGCTAGTCAGCCAAGAAGTGTTGTTCCTCAGCCCCGGCGAGACCCAGGAAAAACTCCTCAAACGTACCCACCAGCGGCTCGCCACCTCCATTGCCAAAGGACTTCCGCCAGTCATCAGCCTGCGCCGCTACGCCCAGCGCGGCCAGCCAGCCGAGTGGGTCGTCATCGGCGCCCACTTCGTCACTCTAACTGCCCTTCCTCACAAGCTGGAAAAAGGCGCACGAGCCTTTCCTATCAGCTACATCGACCCCTGGGGCGGCAAGCTCTGCCATGGCGCGATTTCCCTTCCCGAGTGCGCCATTCTCGCCGCATCCGCCGCCGCCTCACCCTGCCTCGAAGCCGTTTTCCCCCAAGCCTCCGTCGGCAAAAAATCAGTCCGCGCCGGGGAACCCACCGCCCTCACTGTCGCCGCTGTGCTCGGTAGATGGTGACTGAAATCAAATCAGCATCGACAAGCCGCAAACTTGCTGCAAATCCTCCCCCGCAAGATGCCGCCGTGGCGGAATGGTAGACGCCACAGACTTAAAATCTGTTGATCTCACGGTCGTACCGGTTCGAGTCCGGTCGGCGGCACTTTTGTTTTTTCCACTCATTGGTTAGCAGATCGCCGGATAAAAACCATACCGCCCAAATGGGTGATACACAGGCTGCATCTGGGTGGTAGCGTGACCGAGCGGTCATTGACGCGCCGCATCGTCAAATTAATGAAAGCCCAATTCGCCCTCGCTCTGTTTCTAGCAGCCCTGTCTTTAGCTCAAAGTGATCCGTCACGCGATCCTGCCCGGCCGCTGGTGCCGTGCTGCGCGGTTTGCTAGCCACTGCAAAAGGTCGCCAGGGTTTGCCCGAACCTAACGGCTGGCCCGCAGCCTATCAGAAACTAACCGCCGATGCAGATCCCACCGTCCGCGAACAAGCCCGCTCGCTGGCCCTGATTTTCGGAAGCTCCACCGCCTTCGATGAATTCCGCACTCTGCTCGCTAACAAAACCGCCTCGGCGGATTCACGCCGCGAGGCGCTGGGCGCACTCGTCGCCCGTCGCGATGCGGCGCTGCTCGAGCCGCTCCTCGGTCCCGCCCACGAGGGCCGGACCGCTGCGGGTCCATGCGTTGCGTGCCCTCGTCCGGTTGATCGAGGGAGCCCAGCGCAAGGACTTCGACCCATGGCTCACGAAAAACTTCGGTGCGCTCAACCAATCCAACGCCGAACGGCAGGCAGAGATCGTCCGTTACCGTAAGTTCAGATCTGTCGATTTCGAGGATCAATAGTTGGCCATGGAATCCAGAATCTTAGCGATCCGTTGTTGCCATGGATTTTCGACGTTCCCAATCCAGCTTGGCCAAGTTGCAGGATTTCAGGACACGTTCTTTTTCCTCCAAGGGAATCAGTCCGCTCCACGGTTCCTTGGTTAGAAAGCCGGCGATTTCGACGATTTTGAGCGAGGAGTGAGGTGGTTCCGGGTGGGGCATTTTAAATGAGTTCCTGCGGATGAATGGCGGTCATCCGGTTTCCATAGCGACCGACGATATGGTTGGGAATACCCGCAGCTTTCGCAAAATCACCCCATTTTTTGATGGCT
>JAYTEI010000084.1:0-8924 GCA_043735445.1 Akkermansiaceae bacterium
CCGCCGGAAGATCCGCGGGTGCTGGTCCGGCGCGCGGCGCTCGATCTGACCGGCCTGCTGCCCGACCCGGCGGATGTCGAGGCTTTCGCCAAAAATCCAAGCGCTGCTTCCTACACCATGTATTTGGAAAAGCTATTCGCCTCGCCCGCTTACGCGGAGCACCGGACGCGCTACTGGCTGGATTACTCCCGCTATGCCGACACCCACGGCTTGCACTTCGACAACGTGCGCTCGATCTGGCCTTACCGCGACTATGCCATCCGCTCGTTCGCAGCGAACAAGCCATATAACCAGTTCATCCGCGAACAACTCGCCGGCGATTTGATTCCAGCCAACTCGGCAGATACTTGGATCGCCACCGGCTACATCCGTTGCAATGTGTCCACCAACGAAGGCGGGACGATTCCCGAGGAAGTCCATGCCAACAACACGCGTGACCGGGCGGAAGCGTTCGGGGCCGCGTTCCTCGGGCTAACAGTCGGCTGCGCGGCGTGCCACGATCACAAATTCGACCCCACGGCGCAAAAGGATTTCTACTCGCTCGCCGCGTTTTTCAACAACACCGCCGAGAAGCCGTGGGATGAAAACATCGCGGACACCCAGCCCGTCCTGCGCCTGCCCGCTGAGGACAAGCGCGCGGAATTCGATGCGGCGGTCGCGCGCCGATCACAAGCGGCCGTGAGTTATGAAAAGCGCCGTGCCGAAGCACCGAAACTTTTCAAGCAATGGCTCGCTGCCGGCAACAAGCCATTGCCTGTTTCCACCGAGGCGTTGGAACTCCGCCTGCGCCTTGATGAAGGCAAAGGCGACATCGTGAAAAACTCCGCGCCCGGCGCGAAAGTCCCGAGCTATCAGGCCGATACCAACCCGCTCGTATGGGGCGAGCAAGTCTGGTTCTGGCCCGCCGTGCGGATGGACATCACCTCTAACTTGCCGATGCCCGGCCTCGGTGATTTTGAAGCCAACCTAGGGTTCTCCGCCTCCATGTGGACGATGTTGCGGATGAAAACGTCCAACACCACCACCGGCAACGGCTCTCTCATTTCCCGCATGGGCGACGCCAATAAGGACGGCCATCGCGGCTGGGACCTGTTCATCGAGGACGACAAACTCGTCGTCCACATCATCAATCACTGGCCGGATCACGCCATCCGCGTGAACACCGCCGGCATCCCGCGCGGCGAGTGGGTCCACCTCGGATTCAGCTACGACGGCTCCAGTAAAGCGGAGGGAGTGAAGCTTTTCGTCAATGGCCAACCCCGGCCCGTGACCATCAACGTCAACAACCTCCAACCCGGAGAAACCATCCGCAACAACCTGCCGCTGAACCTGGGACAACGGGTGGCAAGCGATCGCCTCCGCGAATCCGCCTTCCAGGATGTGCGCGTCTATCACCGCACGCTTGATGCTGCCGAGTTTTCGCGCCTGCCCTACGAGGATCCCGGCGCGGAAATCCTAGCAGCAGAGATGGATCCGGAAAAGTGGACACCTCAACAGAAGTTCGTCGCGCTTGACCGGTTTTTCCTTGGAACTGCCGATGCGGACGCGGCGAAACTTCAAGAGCAGATCCGGGTGGCCGATGAGGAAATCAACCGCCTCGGCAAGGACGGCACTGCCACGCTCATCGCCCGCGAACGTCCCACTCCCGCCACCGCTTGGGTGCTCAATCGGGGCGTCTATTCCGCCCGCAAGGAAATGGTCGCGCCGGCCACTCCCGAGTTTCTGCCCGCGGCCCATCAGACGTCTAACCGCCTGGAGCTTGCCGAGTGGTTGTTCAAGCCGGAGAACCCGTTGTTCGCGCGGGTCACCGTCAACCGCATCTGGCAGGAAATCTTCGGCATCGGCCTGGTGGAAACTCCCGACGACTTCGGGATCATGGGTGCCCGGCCATCCAATCAGGAACTTCTCGATTGGCTCGCCGTCGAGTTCCGCGAATCCGGCTGGAACGTGAAGCATATCTATCAACTCCTGCTCACCTCCGCCACCTATCGACAGAGCAATCATGTCACGCCCAAGGCCCTCGCCGCCGATCCCGGCAACCGCCTGCTCTCGCGCGGTCCCCGCTTCCGGATGGATGCCGAGGTCTTGCGCGACACCGCCTTGCAGGCATCCGGCTTGTTAGCCGCGAAAGTCGGCGGACCACCGGTGAAGACCTATCAGCCGGAAGGCGTCTGGGAGGCCGTCTCGATGCCGGAGTCCAACACCCTGCATTACAAGCGTGACGAAGGCGAAGGTCTCTACCGCCGCTCGATGTATTCATTCTGGAAACGCTTCGCCCCGCCGCCGTCGTTGGAAACCTTCGACGCCCAGGCCCGCGAGGTCGTTTGTGTCCGCCGCGCCCGCACCAATACGCCGCTGCAAGCACTAGTGAGCATGAATGACCCGCAGTTCGTCGAAGCCGCGCGCAAGCTCGCCGAGCGCACGATCCTTCACGCCAGCAGTACTTCCGAGAGGCTGGATTTCCTCGCAGAAACACTCATTTCCCGGCCGCTCGCAGCCATCGAAATCACCAATCTCACCAAAAGCTTCGACCGCTATTCCAAATACTATCAAGAGCACCCGCAGGACGCGAAGGACCTCCTCACCACCGGGGCCGCACCCGTCAACGCCACCCTCAACCCAATCGAAATCGCCACTTGGACCATGCTGTCCAACCAGTTCCTCAATCTCGACGAAACCCTCACAAAATAGCGAAGGAAGGAGCGCCGGATTCATCCGGGCTTTCATTCATTCTCTTCTCTTCCGTTCAACGTCCAACGTCCAACGTCCGATGTTCAAACTCCTCCTCTCATGAAAATCCAACTCTGTTCCGACCACGGCGGTGAAGGCCCGACCGTCATGGACCTCCCGATCCCAGCCGAACTGAAATCCGAATGGCTCGCCCTTGCCTCACGCCGTCAATTTCTATCCCGCGCCGGTAAATCCCTCGCCTGGGCAAGCATCGCCGGCCTGTTCGCGAAAGGCGGAAACTCGGCCCAAGCCGCGGAAATGCAAGCCGCGCTGCTGCCCCATTTCGCGCCCAAGGCGAAGCGCGCGATCTATCTGTTCATGGCCGGCGCGCCCTCGCAGATCGAAACCTGGGACTACAAGCCGAAGTTGTCCGAGCGCTACGACCAGGATCTGCCAGAGTCCGTTAGGGGTGGGCAGCAGCTCACCGGGATGACCGCTTCCCAGACGCGGTTCCCCATCGCGCCATCGATTTTCCCGTTCACCCGCCACGGCAATGCCGGTCATTGGGTCAGCGATTTGCTGCCCCACACCGCCAAGGTTTCCGATGAGTTCGCGGTCATCAAGTCGATGCACACGGATGCGATCAACCACGAGCCCGCGATTCTGCTGATCAATTCCGGCAACATGATTCCCGGCAAACCGTCCATCGGCTCGTGGATTTCCTACGGCCTCGGCTCCATGAATGACGACCTGCCGACGTTCGTGGTGCTGACCTCGAAGTTGCCGCTTTTCTCCAACATTCAGGCGCTATCCTCGCGCTTGTGGTCGGCTGGTTTCCTCTCGCCCGAGCACGCCGGCGTCGCGCTGCGCTCCGGCGGCGATCCGGTGATCCATCTATCCAATCCCAAGGGCGTCCCCGCCGCGATCCGCCGGGCGATGATCGACGGCGTGAGTGAAATGAACCGCCAGCTCCACGAGCGCATCGGCGATCCCGAGACCAACGCCCGCATCGCCCAATACGAAATGGCGTTCCGCATGCAAACCTCGGTGCCGGAACTTACCGATCTATCTGGCGAGCCGGAGTCGATCTGGGAGATGTATGGCCCGAAGGCGAAAGAGCCCGGAACCTACGCTTACAACTGCCTGATGGCCCGCCGTCTGGCAGAGCGTGGCGTCCGTTTCACCCAGATCTTCCACCGCGGCTGGGACACCCACGGCGACCTTCCGGGCCGCATGAAAGTCCTCTGCGAGGACGTGGACCGCCCGACCGCCGCCTTGATCGCGGACCTCAAACAGCGCGGTCTGCTAGACGACACACTGGTCGTCTGGGGCGGCGAATTCGGCCGCACCGTTTACTCGCAGGGCGGCCTCACCCAGACCAATTACGGCCGCGACCACCACCCGCGCTGCTTCTCGATGTGGATGGCCGGCGGCGGCGTGAAAGCGGGGGCCACCTATGGTGAAACCGACGATTTTTCCTACAACATCGTCAAAGACCCGATGCACATCCGCGACCTCAACGCCACCATCCTCAACTTGCTGGGAGTCGATCACGAGCGCCTCACCTTCAAATTCCAAGGCCTCGACCAAAAGCTCACTGGCGTGGAACCCGCGCGGGTGGTTAGAGAACTGCTGGCGTAAAGCCGCCGCATGAGCCGGGGCGATAAATGGATGGTTCAAATCTTCGCAAGCTGGATGCCTCACTGGCCTTCATGGCGGGAAGCCGGGTGAGCACATCTTCAAGGTATTCCTTAGGATTGATGCCGAGGCGACGGCAATTTTCGACGATGGTATAAACGGTGGCGCATGGCTTCGAGTGTTTCAGGAGAAAAATGGGGAGTTTTCAACTGTCGCCCCTTTCCTCTTCGAGTGAATCCAGAATTGATAGAACGCGGGCAAGCTCGCTGTCTTTCCTTTTCGATGGCGGGTCGCCGTTGTAAGGATCGCTTTGGATCATCTCATCAAGATCGCGATCGATCTCATCGACACCGCGCTCATCGGCGGTGATACAGCGGAGGAAATGCTCCGTCGCCTTCGGATCAACTTCGGCTTGGCCGCCGGCGATCATTGGGCACCGCCCGCGTTGGCGGAGTTCTCCGCGATTTCACGCGCCTCTTGGCTGGCAATGAAGGCGTCAATGCTCGGCAGATGATAGAGTCTTTTCCCATATTTCTGCCCCTCCTGCTTCAGCGATACAGAGCGTATCACGCCGCTTTTGCGGAGGTTGTAGAGCGGGGTGTGGGTGATCCCCCTCGTCGCGGTCACGGTCTTCTCGTCCGCCCATTCGATGTTGTGTTTCGGCTTAGCCATGGAGACACCCGTAAGGATCTCCGATTTCGGCTTACCGGGGAATCAGCGCGGCAGTGGGTATCAACAGCAGGGAATCATTGCTGGAAACCACGGCGCCGGACAGCTCACTATGGAGGGAACCTGAGAGCTGCGCCGCCTTACCGCGTAGTCACCGGTTCCAAGAAAAATCTTCATTTTTGGGAATTTTTCTGGTCTTGCGGTTCTTGCGGTCCCCAGGAATTCTCACGAATTCCTTGGTCCTTGGGTCATGCAGAAGCCTTTGAGTTTTGGGATTCAACCACGATTCGAGCAGTGGAGTGAACTCAACATTTCCATTGCCAGCGAGGACAACCACGGCGGACTCCTGATCCAGAAACTACGCAGCGCTTCCGTTGGAGTGTGGCTTTTCGAAGTGTTTCAAAAAACCATCAGCTTCGAATTTCCCGCCCTGACTTTTCCACTTCTTTCGCCATGCAGTGCAAGCACTCGGAGCATGTTTCTCTGGATGCTTTAAAATGTAGTCGCGCCACGCGCTGATCGCGGCCCACTCACCTGCCGCAACTTTCGCCCATGACAAGTATGCCTTGCTCTGTGCGCTCGCATCTCCTGCCCTCCCGCAATATTCATAGACCAATGAAAGAATCTGCTTCCGTGAGACTCCCTCATTAGCGGAACACTCAGTCGTAAATTCCGCAGCCAACTCGTGAAGGTGTGACGTAGGCTGTGAAATCCCCGCTCGTAGGTGATGCGGCCCGCACCCTTTTTCTGCCCCTGCTCGAGTATCCGGGACGGCTTGCCGCGATCCACTCCAGCGGAAAGCATGACCTTCCCCGCCCTGCCGCCGTCCTGCAATGATTCCCGCCACCGCCTAGCATCGAGAGCCGTGAGCGATTCAAGCGGCTTTTTTCGGCGGTCGGTGCCAAGCCATGAGAGCAAGGCTTCCGTGTGGCCGTCGTATCGAGCCATCGTGGCCTTGCTGGAATCGCGTTTCTTCCTGCGAAGCCATTCCTCCGTCCATGATTCGATGCTGTAGGAGGTCATTTCCTCACCCGTGGCGATGGCGAGGAGCTTCGAAAGATACTTGCGGGCGGGCGGTGCAGTGAAGGTTTCCCGCTCGATCTCCGCCACCGCCTCAGCGAGAAAGCTTCCTGCCATTTCAGGAAATCTAAACGCCCGGCTCTTTGGCATAAACTCTAGGCAGTTGAGATTCCTCAGTTTGCCACTTGCGAGGGATCTCCTTTAGCCCACCACCTTCAGCTCCGCGTGCCCAATCATGCGTGCCGGGAAATTCTTACCACGCCGCTCAGTTAGAAATCTCCAACAGCAGCGCGCTGCACGGCGCGAGGTCAGGGAGTGTTAGCCCGTCTTCGCTTGATAGGCCAGACCACTCGCTGTTGAGTCGCTCGGTAAATTTCGAGGAAGTGTGCTCCGGGCGACCCAAGAATTTCCAAGCGTCTTGCGGGATGCTCACGGTCACCCCGCGTAAGGTCTCAGTGCCACTGAAATTGGCGACGACGAGGAACGATTGGCCGCTCTTCGGATCGTGACGCAGGAAGGCGTAAAGCCAGTGACCGGATGCAGTTTCTTCCCCCACCCGGCCGAATTTCGGGTTCTCTATGTTCGCATGATTGAGTCCATAAAACTCACCGGCAGTAAACGCGGGCGCTTGGGTCGCGCGGATGAGTTTACTATACCAATCACGCAACGTCTTCTGTTCGACGCTCAGTCGGCCGCCGTCGTATTTCCCGCCATTCACCCACTTGGTGAATTCAGGCATCGACCAGTAATCAAAAATCGTAGTGCGGCCATTGTCGCCGCTGAAGCCTTCACTGCCGGCGGCAGGTTCGCCGACTTCTTGGCCGTGGTAGAGCATCACCGGACCGCGGCCCATCGCGAACAACACCGCGCTAACAGGGCGACCGACTTTCATGCCGAGCCCCCCCCATTCCTTGGGACTGGAGATGCGGACTTCATCATGGTTTTCCGCATAACGCAGCGACTGGTGAAACAATTTGCCAGTAAACGTTAGAGGATCCAGATCATTCGCCCATTTTGCGGAATCATAGATTCCTTCGAGAACATCATAACTCGGGTCATCATAAACTGCGTCGAAGCCGACTTTGAGCAGTTCTTCCAAGACATGGCCGTCGGTGAGTTTGGCGGGATCATTGTTATAAGCTTCCGCCGAGAAAAACACATCTGCCTGGCGGGCACGCGCTCGTTTCACCGCCCAATGCCAGAACTCCATCGGCACCATGTGAGCCATATCTGCGCGGAATCCGTTCACACCTAACTGCTGCCAGTAAGCGAGGATTTCATCCATCGTCCGCCAAGTTTTCGGCACGGCGGAGGGCATCGCATCGGGACCGGGCAGATCCGCAGTCTTGCGGCCTTGAGTGAAATCATGGCCATAGTTTAACTTCACCGTTTCATACCAATCATTAATCGAGGGCGACCATGAGATCACATTGTTACCGGTGACCCGACCAAAAGTGGTCTCGGGGGTAAACAAACCACTGCACCCCGGCAGCGCTGCGGTAGGCAGCTTGAGTGGCGGACCACCGCCGGCATCGTCAGAGCGGAGATAGTAAAAATGATTATCTCTATCAAAAAACTTTTCATGCTGATCACCTTGCCCAAATGATAGTTCTGGTTTCACATCGGATGCATAAGAGCGGGCGACATGGTTTGGCACGAAGTCGATCATCACTTTAAGTCCAAGTGCATGACAGCGATCCACACATGCCTTGAATTCTTCCAATCGTTTATCAGGATCCACGGCATAGTCCGGGCAGACATCGAAGTAATCCTTGATGGCATAGGGACTGCCGGCGATGCCCTTAATTACATCCGGCGCATCGGCGGGGCGATGCGGATAAGCAGTGCCGCTCGCTTGTTCGAGCACACCGGTCAGCCAGATATGGGTGAAGCCCATTTGCTTTAATGAAGTCAACGCAGCCTGATTGATATCATTGAATTTCCCACAGCCGTTTTCCGCAAGCGTGCCGTTGGTTTTACGGGTCTCGTTGGTGTTGCCAAAAGTGCGGACCATGAGCTGATAGATCACGGGGCGGGGCAATGGCGCGGCCGGGCTGCTAATTGTCATCGCGGCCATCACAACACCGAGGGAGAGGGTTTGCCAAGTCATGTTCAGCGGTTAGTAGGGGTTGGTGGGTCGCTCACGAACCCGATCCCCGCGCCGATGCCGATGAAAATGCTCTGCATCACGAAGCCAGTCGTGCGCTGCTCCGGCGGCAACTTGTCCGCCACAAACGCCCGGAACGGCTCCATCGAAATATTGATCGACGCATCCAGCACCCACAGCATCGTCGCCGCCACCCACAAGGTCGGTGAATCGGGCATGAAAAATAGGGTGATCGAAGCCAGGATCGGCCCCGACCAGGAAATACGGCCGCCGGCGGCCTAACCGGTTCCACGTCCGGTCACTCATCGAGCCGATGATGGGCTGGATGAGCAGCCCGGTCATCGGGCCGGCGAGCCAGAGGATGGGAATCTTCGAAGCAGCCGCACCGAGCTTCGAGTAGATGGCGCTCCTGTTAGCCAGTTGCAGGCCGAAGCCGGACTGGATGCCGAGGAAGCCGAAGGACATATTAAATAACTGCCAGAAGGAAAGACGCGGTTTTCCACACATCATGGGTTTAGATGGGTTGGGAAAAATCGCAGCTTAGCACTGGCGAATCCCCCCTCCGCAAGCTCCGGGATGCGATTAGAAACTTTTCCAGGATTGAGGAGGATTTCGCTAAACCGCTAGGGTTTAGCGACATCAGAGCCGCGCTTGGAGCGCTCCTCGCGGATCACGGCGAGGGCATCATAAACCGCGAATAACAGCACCACGCAGGTCGCCGCCGCGCAGCCGCCCCACCAGAAAAGCACCCGCCACGGACTCGCCCAGATCCAGTTAGGAATAACCCACAAGCCCACCGCCATCATCCCTAACGGCAGCA
>JAYTEI010000085.1:0-8909 GCA_043735445.1 Akkermansiaceae bacterium
CATCCGTGACCGCGCTTTCCGCGTCGTTGGCACGCGCTTCCAAGTAGCCCGCATACGCCCTGCCGCCGCGATGGTCTTCCGATAGCTGGAAGGCGCGCACATCGGATCCCTTGTTCCGACGCCCGTGGGCCCTTTGGGGGGCGATTCATGTGCTATTCCTTACGGAAATGACCCTGCCAGAAATCGGCCATATCTCAATAACGTGATCGCGTGGAACTGAGAGCCTTGGCGGCGGCTGAAACTCAAAGAGACCGGAGCGTCCGGCCTTAAAATGACCACGGGCGTCGGATCCCTTGTTCCGACGCCCGTGGGCCCTTTGGGGGGCTTTTGTGCTATCCCTTACGGAGGTGAGAGTGCCACAAATCGGCCTTATCGCCATTACGCGATCGCGTAGGGTAGGCGTTCAAATCCGCCCCGCTGCCTTGATGTCGAAGTAGGCGTTTGCCAGCGCCACGGCAAACTCGTGGGCGGTCGAATCCAGCGTCAGAATCCCCAGTGCGCCTAGGGTTGCGAGGATTTCCAGACGCTCCTGGACGTAGCGATCCGCGGCGAGAAATTGCAGCGCGGCGGAGAAATTTCCCACTGGATCTGAAATCGCGTCTTCCACCACCCGCTCGCGCATGCTGGCCAGCAGGACGAGGTGGCGGGATTTCAGCACCTGCAAGGCTGGCACCAGCTCTTTGCCGTCCTCGCCGCGCAGATTGGTCAATAAAATGACCAGCGAGCGGCGACGTTGGCGGGCCATCAGTTGCTCGACCGCACCCGAGAAATCGCTGGGCGCGGGGGTGGTCTGATAGTCGTAAAGATGGTTCAGCAGCACCGGCATCGCATGAGAACCCTTGACTGGCGGCAACCAGCGGTCCGAGCCACCGAAGGATTTCACCGCCACTTGATCGCCCTGCCGCAGCGCCATGTGCGAGACGAGCAAGATGGCATTTAAAACATGGTCGAACTGCGGCACCCCGCCGTCGAGCGCACGCATCCGGCGACCGGTGTCTAGCAGGAACACCACCGACTGGTTGCGCTGCTCCTGATAGTCGCGGCTGATCAACGTCTGCCGCCGGGAAGTGGCCTTCCAGTCGATCTGGCCTAACGGGTCGCCATCGTGGTAGTCGCGGAGCTGATGGAAGTCCCGGCTCGATCCCGCGCGCGGGCGGCGGACGATGCCCATCGGGCTTTCGCGGTGCTGCATGGCAAGCAGCGCGAAACGGATCACCGGCTCGTAGTTCGGATAGACTTTCACCGTTTCATGACCGAGATGCAGCGTCCTGCGTGCCCACAATCCCAGCGGAGAAACCCGCCGCACATGCACCGGGCCGAACACCGCCTCGCCGCGCTCCGGCAGGGTCACTGGATGAAACACCCGGATTTCCCGGCCCGGCGGCACTTCACCTAACCACGGCAAGCTCGGTGCCACCGCGCCTTGCGGGATGCCATCGTAAATTCCCACCACCGCAGCCCGGCCACCCTCATTTCTAACCGTAAGCCTGACTTCGCCCGCTTCCCCCATGGCGAAGCGACCGGGCAACCGCCGCTGCAACTCCAGCGGCTTGCGGCAGCAGGCGATGATCGCATCAGTTAGGATCACCGCGCCAGCCCCCGCGCCGAGCCACAACCACGGCTGCATCAACCACGGCACCGCCGAAGCGATGGCCGCAAGCAGTAACCACAGCGCGGCAAGTGTTAGCAGTCGGGTTGTCGGACTCATAGATGGAAATGCAAACCGCCTCGATTCTGTCTATCCGAGGGCACACGTCAAAGGCTGAGTCGTCATCTGCTCCTCTCATCCAGACTCGTTCCGTTCAGATGAAAATTTGGCAGGAGAATGGAGGCCGAAGAGAAACGCCCCGCAGTCGAAAGTTGACCACCCGAGTTTTGGGGGAAAGATTTCACCATGACCCGCGAGAACCTAGCCGAAGTCCTCGAAGAAATCGCCTTGCTGCTAGAGCTGAAAGACGAGAACCCCTTCAAGATCCGCGCCTACCGCCAGGGCGCAGAGACCGTTAGAAACTACGATGGCGAGATCGTCGAACTCGCCGAGAAAAACCAACTCACCGGCATCAAAGGCATCGGCGAGGCGTTGCGCGACAAGCTTCACGAACTCGCCAGCACCGGGAAGTTAGAATTTTACGAAAAACTCCGTGCCGAGTTTCCCGCCGGCTTGTTCGAACTGTTCGACCTCCAAGGTCTCGGCCCGAAAAAGGTAAAAGCGCTTTACGAAGCGCTCGCGATCAGCTCCGTCGTCGATCTCAAGGCCGCCTGCGACGCGGGGAAAGTCGCCGGACTTCCCGGCTTCGGCGCGAAGACCCAGACCAAGATTCTCGAAGCCATCGCCCTCCGCGCAACCTTCGCCGACACCTTTCTGCTAGGCGGCATCACCCCGCTGGTGGAGGAAATCACTGGCCTCCTCCGGCTCCATCCAGAAATCTTGCGGGTCGCTTATGCCGGTTCATTTCGCCGCGCCAAGGAGACCGTGCATGACCTGGATTTCCTCGTCGCCACCAAAGAACCCAAGCTCGTCTGCGAGGATTTTACCACGCTGCCACAAGTCGCCTCGATCATTGTCTGCGGCGAGACCAAGGCTTCAGTCCGCTTGAAAAATGGCCTTCAGTGCGACCTCCGCGCCGTCTCTAACGCCCAGTTCCCCTTCGCCCTCCAATACTTCACCGGCTCCAAGGAACACAACGTCGCCATCCGCTCACTAGCGCTTAAACAAGGACTCTCGCTCAATGAATACGGCTTCACCGGAGAAACGGCGACCAGCTTCGAGGTCAACGATGAGTCCGACATCTACCGCGCCCTTGGCCTCGATTTCATCCCACCGGAACTCCGCGAAAACCGTGGCGAGATCGAAGCCGCCGCCGAGCACACGCTGCCAAAACTCATCGAACTGGCCCAGCTCCGCGGCACTTTTCACAACCACACCACCGCCTCCGACGGCCACCACACGCTCGAAGCCATGGCCGATGAAGCGATGGAACTCGGCCTCCAATACCTCGGCATCGCCGACCACTCGCAAGCCTCGTTCCAAGCCAACGGTCTGGATGAAACGCGGCTGTTAGCCCAGCTCGAAGCCATCGCCAAACTCAACGCTGGCTACGAAAATTTCCGCCTCTTCGCCGGCTCCGAGGTCGATGTCCACAAAGACGGCAGTCTCGATTTCGACGACGCACTACTCGCCCAGCTCGACTACTGCGTCGCCTCCGTCCACGCGTCGTTCACTCTCACTGAAGAGGAAATGACCCGCCGGATTTGCCGCGCGATGGAGAACGAGCACGTCACCATGTTAGGCCATGTCACCGGTCGGCTGCTGCTCAAGCGCGAGCCCTACGCCGTCAACCACGCCATGATCATCGACTGCGCTGCCGAGACTCGCACCATCATCGAGCTGAACTGCAGCCCGCTGCGCCTCGACATGGATTGGCGCTGGTGGAAGCGCGCCCGCGACAAGGGCGTCCTCTGCTCCATCAACCCCGATGCCCACTCCACCATGGGCCTCCATCACATCGGCTTGGGTGTTAGACTCGCGCGCAAAGGCTGGCTGAGGAAACAGGATGTTTTCAACACACGCCCGCTCGGGGAGATCGAGGCGTTTTTAAAGACTCCAAAAGGGCAAAGGTGATTAACCCTCGGCTCACCGCCTGGACGAAGAGGTGACGTCTGCTAGATCGCTCCTGGTGATCTCTATCTCAACTGCTTTGCTCGTCGGCGTGCCGCTGCCTGTGGCTTGGCTGGTGGCGGGGACTAGCACATTCGCCTCGGGGAAATAGGCGGCAGCGCTGCCTCTGGGCATTTCATAAGGGATGGCGGTGAACGATCTAGCAGTGCGGCGTTCGTCGCCCCAGATGCTGGTGATGTCCACTTGCGAGCACGGCGTGATGCCCCTTTCCTGCAAGTCTTGGGGATTGACGAGGATGATCCGGCGGGCGTTAGAAATGCCTCGGTAGCGGTCATCCAGGCCGTAGATGGTGGTGTTGAACTGGTCGTGACTGCGGAGGGTTTGCAGGACCAGCCGGCCGGGCGAGACCTCGAAGACATCCATGGGGGCAAGGCTGAAGCTGGCCTTGCCGCTGGGGGTTTCCCAGACGCGTTGTTTCGCGGGATTGGGCAGATAGAAACCGCCGGGGTCTAACACACGCGTGTTAAAATCATCGAAGCCCGGCACCACCCGCTCGATCAGGCTGCGGATCCGGTCGTAGTCTTCCGCCAGCCACCGCCATGGCACTGGGCTCACGGAATCATGCACGGCTTCCGCGAGGCGGGCGATGATTTCAACCTCGCTCAGCAGATGCGGCGAGGCGGGTGTTAGGACGCCGCGCGACATCTGGACGACGCCCATCGAGTTCTCACAGGTGACGTGTTTCCCCGCGCCGTCGCGCTCGCTGCGGCCGAGACAAGGCAGGATCAACGCGGTGCGACCGGTGACGAGATGGCTGCGGTTGAGCTTGGTGGAGATGTGGCAAGTGAGTTCGCAATTGCGCAAGGCGGCGGCGGTGAATGCGGTGTCGGGCGAGGCTTGCAGGAAATTTCCGCCGAGCGCGAAGAAGACCTTGGCCGCGCCGCGGTGCATCGCGTGGATGGCGGCGACGGTGTCGTAGCCAGGCACGCGCGGCGAGCGGATGCCGCACTCGCGGTCGAGCGCTGCTAGAAAGAGTTCGGGCATTTTCTCGAAGATCCCCATGGTGCGGTCGCCTTGCACATTGCTGTGGCCGCGCACCGGGCAGAGACCCGCACCGGGACGCCCGATCGCTCCTAACAACAGATGGACATTGACGACCTCGCGGATGGTGGCGACTGCATTGCGATGCTGGGTGAGGCCCATCGCCCAACAAGTGATCAGCTTGCGAGAGCCACCGAGTAGCGTGGTGGTTAGAGCCCGGATTTGCTCCTCCGCCACGCCACTCATGCGAGAAATTTCTGACCACGGTGTGCCCTCGACCAGCGAGTGATATTCAGTGAATTGTTGGGTATGATCCCGCAGAAACGCGGCATCCACCACCGTGCCGGGATGGGCGGATTCCTCCTCCAGCAGCGCCTTCGCGATCCCACGGAAGAGCGCGAGATCGCCATTGACGCGGACTCTCACAAAGCGCGATGCCAAGGCGCTGGCCCGCCCTAATAAGGATGCCACCGGATGCTGCGGATGGATGAAACCGACCAGCCCGGCCTCCTTCAGCGGATTGATCGCGACGAGCGTGGCACCGCCTTTCACCGCCGCTTCTAGCGTGCTCAACATCCGTGGATGGTTGGTCCCGGGATTCTGGCCGACGCAGAGAATCGTGTCGGCTAGCAGAAAATCATCGAGGGTGACGGTGCCCTTGCCGATGCCGATGGCGTCCTTCATCGCGAGGCCGCTCGACTCGTGGCACATGTTCGAGCAATCCGGCAAATTATTCGTGCCATAGCTGCGGACCAGCAGTTGATAGATAAACGCCGCCTCGTTGCTTGCCCGGCCCGAGGTGTAGAAAACGGCCTCGTCCGGGGTGGCCAGAGATTTCAAATGGCGGGCGATGATTTGAAACGCATCCTCCCATGAGATCGGCTGATAGTGGGTCGCCCCTTCCCGCAGAATCATCGGCCTCGCGATGCGGCCTTGGCGGTCATGCCAGAGGTCGCTTTGTGTTGTTAGTTCCGCGATCGAATGGGCGGCGAAGAAGTCCTCAGCGGCAAGTTTGCGGGTGGCTTCTGAGGCGAGAGCCTTCGCGCCATTTTCACAAAACTCGGCGAATGAACGCTCACCATCCGGGTCCGGCCAAGCGCAGCTCGGGCAATCGAAGCCGCCCGCTTGGTTCATTTCGAGAAGTCCACGCGCTCCGCGAAGTGGCCCTGCTTCACGCAAGATATGGCTCAACGAGGAAGTGACCGCAGGCACTCCAGCCACCCACTGCTTGGGATCTGATAGGTGAAGTTTCCCGTCATCATGCATCGAGCTGAAACAAGCCGTGGGCTGGCGATCTTTCAATCGAGAATCGGCAGCCGATTCTAACTGAAGCGTTGGATCACGAATCAAAAACCTCGTCGTCACTCATCATCCTTGTTCGCGCGGAGTGAGCCAAGTCTGGAGCCATCCTTCACCGCAGCGACCATTTGTTCCATGCCTTGCTTGATCTCGCCGACTTGGGGATGGACTTCCTTGATGAGGTCGTGCTCGGCGCGGGAAAGTTTCTCGATGCGCTGGGCCTGTTGGCGGAGTTCGTCGATGAGGTTGTTCTGGGTGGTGGAAATGCGGTGCATCCACCAGAAGCAGACGCCCCAACAGATGGTGCCCACAACGGCTAGCCAGAAGGCGAGATGATCCAAGTCCATGAGCGGGAAGATAGTTAGGAAATCGAGTTTGGCAAAGCGGGAGGATTTCAAGCAGCGCGGGATCAGGTCTTGTCATTCCGGGTTTCCTTGGGCTTGTTGCGGGTGTGCTTGGCCCAATCCATTCCGAGAAACTAACCGCGCTGGGAGAGCGGCTGGCGGCGCTTGGAATCACAGAGGGAGACCTGCTGGAGAAATTCGTGCGCGGCTCCGGGGCGGGCGGCCAAAAAATTAACAAGACGTCGAACTGCGTTTTCCTAAAGCACCTGCCGACGGGCGTCTGCATCAAGTGCCAGATGGATCGCTCGCGGGAAATGAACCGGTTCCTGGCGCGGCGGGAATTGTGCGAGCAGTTAGAAGCCATCCGCGACGGCAAGGCGGTGGCGAAGACGCAAGCGATCGAGAAAATGCGGCGGACCAACCGGCCACGGTCGCGGAATTCAAAAAACCGCAGCGTGGCGGACAAGCGGAAAGTCTCGCTGAAGAAGTCGATGCGGCGGGCACCGGGGGGAGAGTGAGGATGAATGAATGAAAGCCGGGATGAATCCCGCGCTCCGTTAGAAGTCGAATGTGGCCTGCGGTGCTTTGGGTGCTGGCTCTGCGGGTGCGGTCCCCTCGCGCAAGCCGGCAGCGGCGAAACGGATGAAACGACTGAGCGTGGCCTCGAGACTGGGAGTGACTGACGCCCCACTCGACAAGCGTTGTATGACGTCTTGATGGGTGAGCAGATGAATCAACCCACCTGCTAGAAAATGGATGCGCCAGACGAGATCTTCCATGGCTAGCGTCGGCAGCACCTTGGCAAACGAACGCGTGAAACGCTCGATGATCTGCTTGTGCTGGGCCCCGATTTGCGGCGGCATCCCGTCGCCTTGTTCCGCAAAAATCCGCCCGGCTAACTTGTAAAACAAACGTTCGGATAAATCGGACTTAAGAACCTGGGTCGCCAGTGGCCGGACGAACGCGTCGATGAGTTCCTCAAGCGCCACGACCTTGCCCTCCGATTTCCGCTCGACCGATTCTAGCAGCGCTATGCGTTCCTCGTTGATCGGGAACAGAGTCCGCATCATCACTAACCTTAACAACTCATCGCGACTGCCGAAGTGATAGTTGACCGCCGCGACGTTGGTTTTCGCGAGCTGGGTGATGTGGCGGACGGACACCGCCTCGAAGCCTTTGTCGGCAAACAACTGTTCGGCGGCGTCTAATAGTTTCCGCTTCGAGGCGGATTCGGGAAGTGGGGCTGTGCGCATGGGTGGGGCCGAATCAAGCGAATGAAACATCAATGTCAAACGCGCGATTTAATCGTGAAGCAGTTCGCTAAATTTCCCTACTGGAATAAGGGTTGCCAGTGAGTTGGGTGAGCCGTTATTTTGCAAGCCGCGCTTCAGCCTGCTTAACCAACCCGCGCGATTTCACCCTCATGAGCTTCCCCATCCGCAGCCCCCGCCACCTGACCGGTGGCATCGTCGTCTTCGCCCGCGTGCTGGATAAAATCCGGCTTCAGGCCGAGGGGAAACTGCCTGCTGGCTACCACGTCGGAATCATCCTGGGCAACCGGACCTTCGACGACCGGCTGTGCAAATTTCTCGGCGTGGAGTCCGATGCGCTCAGTGCCCGCGTGCTTGAGGGCGGCAGTGATGAGGACATCTTGGAATGGGCTTTTACCAATGGTCGCAAGCCGGACGCGGAACAGATCGAAGTCTGGAACGCGTTCCTCAGCAAACGCGGTTGGCGCGATCCCGCGACCACGGGATTTGAAAAGGCGAAGGCCGAAGCCGGGCTTGGGGATCGCGCGGAGATCCTCACATTTTTCGATGTGATGGATGCGGAGGAGGGCTGGGCTTGATCGGCCCAGCGACCGCCAATTTCAAATTGCCTTCCTGCCTTGGCACCATGGAATTCTAGTATGCCCCAAGATGACGACGCCCCGCTCAATTCACTGTCTGCAATCCATGTTGCTACCGCTTGCCATCCTTGTGCTCGGAGTCTGCCCGTCCTGCGCCGTCACGCCAAGGTTGGCTCCTCACGGCTCTCAAGCATTTCCTGATAGGAGCAAACATCGGCCCAACGCACCGCCGTCCCACCCCCGGCAGACGCAAGCTGGGCGAGCGGATTCGCGCTACCGGCCAGCCACCAATTTCTCTGGACTCCAAACGGTGGCAGGCGCAGTGGCCAAGACCTCCGGCCGCGACATCCGCTGGCGTCTCGCCCTCGGAACGAATCCCGGACCCTTGGCCAGAATCCGTGGCGGCTTGGATGATTGCACAATCTTCCTCCATCCCGTCGCCGCCCGCACGGTGCCACCTAACACCTGGGCATTTATCTTCGGCCACGAGTTTGCCCACCGGGTCGAAGCCTTGGGAAGCCACTCCCAAACCAACCGATCTAACGAGCTGAAAGCCGACATCGCCGGTGCCCGTTACGCGATGGCCGCCGGCTACCGGCTCGAAGCATTCCTCGGCTGGGTCCTTGCGGAACCCAACCAAACCTCGGCCACCCATGGTTCCCTGCGCGAGCGTGTCCGAGCGATCGCCGCACACTTCGGAATCCCGCAAAATGTGATTCAAGCAGAAGCGCTGCGCTATGCGCGGTATCGCACGGCG
>JAYTEI010000086.1:0-4100 GCA_043735445.1 Akkermansiaceae bacterium
GCCCCTGTCGCGGAGGTTCGCCAGGGCATAACTGGGCTGGATGCGGTTGTTTCCCGACAGGACACCGCCGTAGTTGCCGGTGAAAACCGACCAATTGACATAGGCATTGCTCAGAGTCGCGGTAGTCGAAGAGGCATTGGCCCGGAGCAGCGCCCGGCGGTTGAAGAACGCGGTTTCGGTGTTCACTCCGTCGCCGGTCGGAGCGATGTCGTCCGTGGGCTCGATATCCGAGACGTTGATGAAGATCCGTGCCGCGTCCACACCTGAGTAGCGGAACCAATCGGCGGCGTTGGAGTCCGGCATGAAGTGTCCCAGGTTATACCCAAGCAGGGCGGGTGTGGTTCCAGCTTGGGAATTTAAGAGAGTCAGGGTTTCCGCCTGTGCGGTGATGATGGCCAGACAACTAACAAATCCCACCGCTTTTAATCGACGGCTGGCGTGAATCGGTAATATTACATGGCGTTGCACAAGCCTTTCTATCATTCGTCCGTAAATCACCTCCAAATAGTCACGAGATCTAGTGAGGTGACAAATCCTTCGCGTGAGAAGTAATTTCAAATCAGCTAATGTCTCCACGATCCCCCTCTCGTTTTACCTTGTTTACACGATTCTTGGTGTCACTCGCCTGTGTCGGGCTGGGTCATGCTGAGACCATAATCGACGCGACCTCGAAGCCAGGCGGTATTTGGCGTCCGCGCCCGTCTGTCCAACTCAGCGATTTCCCGGCCACCACCGCCGACGAAGGGCTGGACCGCTTTGGCGGGCGGCCAACTAGGGGCACCCGTGTCACGGGATTTTTCCATACGGAAAAAATCAAGAACCGCTGGTGGCTGGTGACGCCGGAGGGCGGCTTGTTCCTCAGTTGCGGGGTTAATTCCGTCAACCAGGCCAGCACGAATGGCGCCAAGCAGGCACTCGAGAAAAAGTTCGGCACGCCAGAATTATGGGCTGGTCAGACTGCCGCGCTCCTCCGCTCGAACGGACTTAACACGCTGGGAGCATGGTCGGATCTTGAGACACTGAAAGGCGCAAGCCCGCCGCTGGCCCGGACACTCCTGTGGTCGTTCATGTCCAGCTATGGAAAGCAGCGGGGAGGCACACATCAGGAGCCCGGGCACACCGGCTACCCCAACGACTGCCCGTTCATTTTCGACCCTGGATTCAAGACTTTCTGTGAGAGCTACGCGCGGCGCCTGGACTCCTTCAAAGGCGATCCCTTGGTGATCGGCCATTTCAGCGACAATGAACTGCCTTGGTCGCGGAAAATGCTGGAAAACTATTTGTCTCTCCCCACCGCCGATCCTGGATACCTCGCCGCCACGAATTGGTTGAAAAAAAGCCGCGGAAACTCCACCCGGAAACAGCCGATCACGGACCCCGAGCGCGCCGGATTTTTGGCCTACGCCTTGGATCGTTATCTTGCAATCACGGGCGATGCGGTGAGCCGGCATTCCCCGGCTCATCTCTTTCTGGGTCCCCGATTGCACGGTGCCGCTACCCGTCTGCCGGAGGTATTTGCCGCGCTCGGCAAGCACGTGGATGCGGTGAGCGTGAACTATTACGGAGCTTGGAGTCCCGAGGAAAAGCTGTTGGAAATGTGGAACCGGGAATCCGGGAAGCCGGTGATGATCACCGAGTTTTATGCCAAAGCCGAAAACAGCGGCATGGCCAATTCCAGCGGCGCCGGTTGGCTCGTCAGATCTCAGAAGGACCGCGGCGCGTTCTATCAAAACTTTACCCTCGGACTCATCGAAAGCCGGGTGTGCATCGGCTGGCACTGGCACCGCTACGCGGATAACGATCCCGACGACCTCAAGCTGGATCCGTCCAACCGCGATTCGAATAAGGGAATCGTGGACAATCGATATGAGCCGTTTCCAGATCTGTTGGATGCCATGAAGTCCATCAACCTGCGAATCTACGGGCTGGCCGACCATTTCAATGCTCCCTAGCAAGCATCTGGAACGCAGAGGTGAGGGTCGCCGATATGCACATTCATCAAAAGGTTCCGGATGGTGGGGACTATACACCCAGGTTCCCGGCTCAGCACCTCGGGATATCTTGAGCCGGTATTGACGCCCTAAATATCGGTGGGTCGCACCGGTGACATATCTTGCCATGGGCCAGTTGATGTTCATCGCCTTGAAAGTCCGTCGCTGGGTGAGAATCCATCTCTGGCGCTTTGTGACCTTCGCTGAGATCTCCTGCTCCGTGGCGTCCATAGGAGCCACGAGTTCCAAAGAACCGTCCGGATGCACGCTGATTGCAAGCGTCCTGCGTGAAGTCCGCTTTAACACGGCGGAGCCGACCACCGTTTCGATGGTCTGGGAATCAAATGTCATCGATGCGATGAATGGCGATGCGAATGACGGCTTCGATGATCGCGTCCATTTGGTCATAGGACATCACGACGCCCTTCTGGGTCTGGAGGGTGAAAAGGAAATCATCCAGGTCGTTCCGCATCCGGTTCTGAGCGTCGATGTTCTCGCGCCAGCGGACGACTGCATGCTTGCGGATGATGTCTTCCATCGCACAAGCCGCCTCCGCGAGGATCGAATCCACGGTGACCGGCGGTGTGGAACGCGAGGTCTTGTATTCCGGTGGATCTTCCCGGACGAAAGAAGAATTGGACGCCGAGCCTTCGCCGATTTCCTTTTGCAGCGCCCGTGACAGATCCCGCTGCTTCAACAGATCCGGCGCTTCCTTGGCCGAACAATCAACTTTGGGGTTAACGGGGAGGTTGAGTTCGTTGATTTGCCTCGATTCATCTCTTGGCGACGGAATCCCCATTCGCACACGTGCGTTCAGAACCTCGAAAGCCGTAAGAATTTTTTCCGGCACCTCGACATCCGCCATCCTTTCAAGTTCAATGAGCAAGTCCACCTTGCGGGCAACCTTTTCGGCCAGCACTGGATCGTCCGTTCCCAGGCTGGCACGGACCAGCTTCGCCCCCGGGCGCGGGTAGCAGGAGACTGAGAATTGTTTGCTGTCAGGCCGTTGGTAATAGCTCGCCATGATCGGAGTTCGGTTCTGGCAAGCACCGAAACCCTCGAATGTGCAAAAAACTCCCGCCTTTGACATCGGGATCTGGAGGAAACCGCGCCCCCCTTCCCTCACTGGGAATTGGTTTATTCACGGTTTCCGCCACTTCTATTCACGGTGGCAGAAATCACCTCCTCCCATTGATCCCCTGCGAAAGGCGAAAGCCGCTGAACTCTTTCGAATTCAGCGGCTTTCATTGGTTGCGGGAAGAGGATTTGAACCTCTGACCTTTTGGCTCTTACCAATTCCATCTTAGATACTTATAGAAGTGATCACAAGCATGATCATAAATGCGCTTGCTTGCTGTGATCATTCTTGTGATCATCTAACGCATGGCATTTGTGATCCAACGACCGAAGACGAAGACCTACACCGCCGTGTGGAAGCGGCCGGATGGGAAACAAGTTCGTCGCGTCACCGGCGAGACCGGAAAACGAAAGGCTCAGTCAAAGGCTGACGAGTGGGAGATCGAGGATGCAAAGCGGTCCGGCGACAACTCCGAAACCCACCGCGCCGGGTTTGCCATCCTTGATCAAGCCGCCCGCGATTTGAAGTCCGGCCATCTCAATTTGCAGCGCACCGAGGAACTGCTTCGCCGTCTCCATCGCCTGGCTGATCCGACCTTCAAAGAGGTTCGCGTCATCCCGTGGTTCACGTCATGGATCGAAAGCCAAAAATCACAGGTGGGAGATTCCACGATGAAGGGATACGGCGACGATCTAGCGATAATGAAAACCGCGTTCGGATCGACGACGGCCGCGAAACCACTCCGCGAGTTGGAACCCCGCGAGATTGAAAAGGCGCTGATCAAGGCCAAGGAAGCAGGCCGGACCGGATCGACCGTGAACAAAGCCTTCGTCTCGTTTCGACGTGCATGTTCCGATGCCGAGGCCAAGGGGCTGATTACATCGTCACCGGCAAAGACCGTGAAGGCACTTCCAACGGACGACACCACGATGAAGGCGCCGTTCACCCACGCCGAGATTCAAAGCCTCCTGGGCCACGCCATCAGCGACGAATGGCGCGGCCTGATCACGCTCGCCTGTCACACCGGCTTG
>JAYTEI010000087.1:0-4096 GCA_043735445.1 Akkermansiaceae bacterium
TCGGCGCAGAGTGCTTCTGCTAGAGCGTGGGCTTCGATGGGGTCGCCCACCGCCGTGCCGGTGCCGTGCGCCTCGATGTAGCCGACGTGCGCGGGGTCAATGCCCGCATCCACGCAAGCGTCGCGGACGAGCCGTGCTTGGGCATCTGGGCTGGGCAGTGAAATGCCGTTGGTGTGGCCGTCTTGATTGAGCGCCGAGCCGATGATCACGGCGTGGATCGGATCGCCGTCGGCAAGCGCGGCAGAGAGTTTTTTCAACATCACCATGCCCGCGCCTTCGCCGCGGACAAATCCGTTAGCCGATGCGTCGAAGGCCTTGCACTTGCCTTCCGGCGAGAGCATCCCGGCTTGGGAAAAGCCGATGAAGCCGTCCGGCGTGATCATCACGGTCACGCCGCCGGCCATCGCGGTGTCGCAGCGACCTGCTAGAATGTGCTCGCAAGCGACATGCACCGCAGTCAGCGCGGACGAGCAGGCAGTGTCCATCGCCACGCTCGGTCCGCTTAGATTAAGGCAGTAGGAAATCCTGTTAGCCGCGATGCTATGGGCGCTGCCAGTGGGCGTGTGTGCGCTGATCCCGGCGCGGTCGGTGGCGGTGTGTTGGAGGCCTTGATAGTCGTTGTGCGAGACACCCACGAAGACGCCGATGTCCGTACCATTTTCAAAATCCAAGATCAGGCCGGCGTCCTCGATGGCTTCCCACGCAGTTTCTAGCAGCAGCCGTTGTTGGGGGTCGATGTAAGGTGCCTCGCGCGGCGAAATTCCGAAGAACTGTGGGTCGAACTGGTCGATGGCGTCGAGGAATCCGCCGCGTTTGGCGACGGTTTTGCCGACCAGCCCCGCTTCAGGATCGTAGAATCGTTCCACATTCCAGCGGTCGGCCGGGACGTCAGAGACCGCCTCACGGCCTTCGACTAGCAATTTCCAAAACGACTCGGTGTCATTCACGCCACCCGGAAAGCGACAGCCGATGCCGATGATGGCGATGCCCTCCTTGGCTAATTCTCGGGTGGTGATGGCGGGTGAGGCCGAGGGCGGAGGAGACGGGGATGGGAGGCGGGACATGGTCAGATGGTCTGATTCTTGTGGATGGCAACTGCGGAATAAGTGGGAGGGTGGAAGTCCACCTGCTGCCTCATTCGCGTGAACGATTTTCGGGTTAGCCCCATCGTTTTCGACGTTTTCGACGCTGCGCTTGGCGAAGTCAAATTTTTTCCCGGAACGTTGCGGGGCGGCGCGCGGCAAGTCCCGGAGGATGTTTTTCCAAACGGAATCCTGAGGGTTGGAGACGTTATCTGTCGCCGACAGTCGCTTCCATGGGGTGAAACCCTACCCAACTAACAACTCCAAAAAGTTAAGATATTCTTTGCCAAACCGCTGGTGCGAACTACTTAACAAACTCATGTGTGGCATCGCTGGGCTGATGGATTTAGCAGGAAGACGGGCGGTGCCCGAGGGAGTGGTGGAGCGGATGGCGCAAGCCTTGATCCATCGCGGCCCGGATGAAGCGGGCTTCCTGCACCGGCCCGGATTGGCGCTGGCCTCCCGCCGGCTCAGCGTGGTCGGCCTCGCGGATGGCCAGCAACCGGTTAGTAATGAGGACAAGGATGTATTCGTGGTCTTCAATGGCGAGCTGTTCGACCACCCAGAAAAGCGCGCAGAACTGGCGGCGCGCGGCCATCGCCTGCACACCCACTGCGACACGGAAATCATTCCGCATCTGTGGGAGGAATCTCAGGAAAAGATGTTCGAGCGGCTGCGTGGGCAATTCGCGATCGCCCTCTACGATGTGCGCCGCCACCAGCTAACACTTGGCCGCGACCGCTTCGGCATCAGTCCGCTCTACTGGACGCGGCAGGGCGACTGGCTGTTATTTGCCTCGGAGATCAAGGGCTTGCTCGCCTCTGGGATGGTCACTCCCAAGGCCGATCTGCGAGGGCTCGACCAGATTTTCACCTTCGCCGCGATGCCCGGGCCGGTGACGTGTTTCGAGGGCGTGCAGATGTTAACGCCCGGCCATTTCCTGCAAATCACTCCGGCCGACGAGGGCACTGCGGTCCCTGCCGTTAGAGAGCAGGCTTTTTGGACGATGGACTTTCCTAACCAAGGCGAGGAGAACCCGGAAACTGACCCGCGCAAGCTGGTGGACGGACTCGAAGACGTGCTGCTCAAGGCGGTGGATAAGCGCCTGCGGGCGGACGTGCCAGTGGGCGCATATCTATCAGGCGGGCTGGACTCGAGCATGATCGTGGCGATGGCGTGCAAGCTGAAGGGCGAGGCCATCAACACCTACACCATCCGGGTGGACGATCCCGCGCTGGACGAACTCAGCGCGGCTAACAGGACCGCGAAATTCATCGGCACCAAGCCGCCCATCGTGCAGGATTTCAAAGCGAGCGACGCGCTGGAAATCTATCCGCAACTCATCCATGCCGCCGAGGCACCGGTGATCGACACGTCCTGCGCGGCGTTGTTGATGCTGGCCAAGCGAGTCCACGCGAACGGCCAGAAGGTCGTTCTAACTGGCGAGGGTGCGGACGAATGGTTGGCCGGATATCCGTGGTATAAGATTGCGAGAATCATGGGTGCGCTCGACATGTTTCCCGGCCTGCGGCTGAGCAATGTGGCCCGCCGCGGTTTCCTGAGGCTCAACAAAGTCCCGCAATACTCGCCCGGTTTCCGCGATGGTTTGGAAAAAGCGGTGGGCGGTCCCAACGCGTGGATCGACTCCTACGGCGTGCTCGCGCTGTCCAAACTGCGGCTCTACTCCAGCTCGATGCGCGAGGTGCGCGAGCAAAATCACCCGTGGACCACGCTTGGCCTCGACCTCGACCGCGCCACGCAATGGGACCCACTCAACCGCGGACTCTGGGTTGGCGCGCGGGTCACGCTGGCGGGCCACTTGCTGCAAGCCAAGGGCGACCGAGTGGCGATGCATTCATCAGTCGAGGCCCGCTATCCGTTTCTCGACGAGGACGTTTTCGACTTCACCGCCAAGCTGCATCCGCGCTGGAAACTTAAAGGATTTCGCGACAAACACCTGCTGCGTCTCGTCGCCGAGCGCTGGCTGCCGAAGGAAATCGCGCGCCGCAACAAGGTTATCTTCCGGGCACCGTTAGACAGCTTCCACACCGATCCGGAACCGAAGTTCGTGGGCGAGCTTTTGAGCAAGGAATCGCTGCACCGCACCGGATATTTCGACCTCGCGGCGGTGACACATTGGCGCAAAGCATTTCGCCAAATGCGGGTCGGCTCGCTGCCCCGGCTGTCGATTGAAATGGGCCTCGCCGCCGTCGTCGCCACTCAGCTCTGGCATCACACATTCATCGACGGCTCGCTCGCCGACCTGCCGCGGTGGACGCCATAGGAGCGCGGATCATATAGATTTTTTCAACCGCAGATGGACAGGATGGACGCAGATGGAAGATGGGATAAGAGGAGACTTACGGTTTTTTCCCAGCACCAGTCCTGAGATCATTCACTTCATCCCTCTTATCTGCGTCCATCTTGTTCATCTGTGGTTGAAATCAGAGGGCCATTGGCTCTGACCGCAGATCCGATTGCACCCCGACCTGAACCCGTGTAGGTAACGCGGCGTGTGGGAGACAATTCTATCAAACGGCGCATGGGTGGTCACGATTTGCCTGCTGCTAGCAGGAGCCATCGGCTGCGTGCTGCCGATGCTGCCGGGGCATTTGATCATCCTCATCGCCGCCATCGCGCACCGGCTGATGTTAGGTGAAGGCTCGGGCCTGCGCTGGTGGAGCTTCGTCATCCTCATCGTGCTGATGGCGATTTCCCAAACCTTCGAAATGCTCAGCGGCGCTGCCGGTTCGAAGTGGTTCGGCGGCACCCGCTGGGGCGCGGCGGGTGCTTTGTTAGGCACCCTCGTCGGCTTGTTTTTCCTACCGTTCGGGTTGCTGCTAGGACCGCTGATCGGGGCGTTCGTCGGGGAAATCGCGTTCGCCCGCAAGCACGCTCACCACGCGGCTATTTCCGGTGTAGGCTCGGTCGTCGGCACCATCGCCGGCATGGGAATCAAGATGGTCATCGGGGCGGTGATGATAGGCTGGTTTTTCCTGGATGTGTTTTTGATC
>JAYTEI010000088.1:0-8893 GCA_043735445.1 Akkermansiaceae bacterium
ACGGTGTAGGTGAAGCCCTCAAAAGTTTCGATGACGGCGGTGCGCTTGCTATCCGCCAAGATCCGCTCGGCCACTTTCGCGGCGGGGACTACGTCGTCGAAACGGGCGTAGGAAAATAAGCTCTTGAGCGGGCTGGAGGCGGCGGTGTCGAGCACCTCAGTGGCGGCGGCACCTTCGAGTTTGTATTCGGCTTCCTCGCCATCGCGGCTGAGTTTCCATGCGGGTTCGGTCTTGCCGGGCAGACTGACGGTGATGGCTTTGATTTTCTCCGGGCTGATGAAGTCGTTAGAAAGCCAGCGCTTGGCGTCGGCACTCACGGAGGGAAACATTTCACTCACCGCGTAGAAGCCGGAATCGTCGGCATGGTTGCGGACGTAGCGGCCCACCGCGTTGCTGCCGCCCATCGGCGATGGGGAGGAGCCGCTCTCGATGTTTTTTCCGAGCGAAACCTTGGCGAGTTCCTTGCCGGCGGCGTCCTTGAAGGTGGCGGTTAGACCGCGATCTTCGGGCTGGGTCGCAGCCTCGTCCATGCCAAAGCGGGGCGCGAATGAAGGTCCAGCTTCCATTCCTTGCACGACCTTGAGTTCACCGAGCGTGCGGATGAGGTCATTAACGAAGGTGTTGTTAGCCGGATAGTTGTCGCGCTGGAGGACGACCCACTTGGCGGCTTTTTTCGTAAGCGTGACGCTGCTAGCAGCTCCTTGGATCTCGATGGTCGAGGACTCGCTGGCGGGAAATGATTCGAACAGCGTCTGCGGCGGCACCCGCTTGGTGGCGCTGTGGCTGGTGGTGTTTTGGCTGAGTTTCACGGCAGCCACCGCCGCGCCGAGGGCGATGGCGATGACCCAGAGGATGGTGACCTGGCGTTTGTTCATGGCGGAAGAAATTTGAGATTTGAAATTTGAGATTTGAAATCAACGCGCCCGGGTCGCGCGGCGGCGTTGGATGAAAAGGGCGAGGCCGACGAGCACCACCAAGGCTGGCATGGCGGCGACGTTGAGGAGGGTGATTTTCCCGCCGAGCTTGTCCTTCTGGCGACGGAGATCTTTCTCCTGCTCGCGGACGAGCTTGGCATACTCGACTTGTTCCTCCCGCAGTTTTTTGATTTCTGCCTCCTGGGCGGGCGAGAGATAGAGCTCGGAACCGCGGGATTTCTGGGCTTGGAGGTCGCTGAGTTTTTTCTGGGCTTCCTTTTGCTTGGCCTGGAATTCCTCGATTTTTACGCCCACGGTTTTGTTGAAATCTGCCTCCATTTTCTGGACCACGGTGAATGGGCGGGCGATGGCGGAGCGGGACCGCGAGCCGATCAAGTGTTTCGAGCCGGTGGCTTGGTCGAGGAGGTTGAAGAGCAGCGAGGCGTTGCCGTTAGAAGGCGTGGCCATTTGGCTGCCGCCGAAGTTTTGGACGTTGTAGGCGAAGCGGTCGTAGAACGCATCCACATCGGCAATCAAGAAAACATTGCCGGGGCTGGTGGCTTCCTTGAGCGACTCGGGCTTGGCCGCATCTTTATTTTCCGTGCCTTCGGTGGTGGGCTTGGGTTTGCCAGCGGGGAAGGCGGTTTTAAAAGTGCCTGATAGATGGGTGACCAGATCGTAAGCGGTGCCGTTGGACTTGAGGGTGCGGGCGAGCGACGGATCGAGTTGGGAGGCTTTCATGGCATCGACGAAGCCGGCCTGGGTGGTGGATTTGATCAAGCTGTTAGCGGTGATGCCAGTGGCACCGGTCTTGGTGAAACCACCTGGCAGGAAGAAGGTCACGGAGCCGAGATCCTTGGTGATGACGTCGTCCTTTTGCGGCATCGAATCCTTGCCAAGAGTTAGAACCGCCAGCCCGAGGCGATCACCGCCGAGCTTGGTGGCGAGCGAAGGATCGGCGAGAACCATCCCGGACTCATAAGTCACGCCCCACGCGGAAAGTAGAGTGGGCAGAGTGGAGGTGGTGGGATTGGGCGGCTGCTGGCCCATCATCGGATTTCCTGCGGGCTGAGTCATCTGCGCGGCCACCGAATAAGCATCTAGGCAGGCAACGACGGTGCCGCCATTGAGCAAGTATTGGTCCACCGAATACTCGGCTTCCGGGGTGATTCCTGCTGGGTGGAAAAGCAGCAGCACCTTGATGACTTTCGGGTCGATGGTGGCGGCTTCCATGGAAATATCCACCACGTCGAAGGACTGCTTGAGCTGTTGATAGATCACCCAGCCTGGTGTCGGTTGTTGGCCAGGCATCATGGCTGGGGCACCTTTTAAATCGAGGGCGGACATCAGCCCGATCTTCGGCTTGGTGGGCGTGCTGACCTCGGCGACGGCTTTGGAGAGTTGATACTCTAACATCGTTTCCTCGCGGGGATTGAGAAACGGGATGACGCTGGTTTTATCCAAGCAGGAAATGGCGAGGCCGAAGAATAGGTTCTGGTCGTCCATCCGCTGGCCGTTGATGCCGTCGAGATTGGCGGAGTCCTCGGCATCGGTATCGGGCTCGGGATCGAGGTTGTCGATGCGGAGTTTGCCTTTGGAAATGGCGGAGTATTCCTTCAGCAAATCATCGACGCGACGCATGTGGAGCTTGAGTTCCTCCGGCATGTAGTCGGTATGGCGCGAGGCGTAGTAGCGGATAACGACGGGGGTATCTAACTCAGTAAGGATCGCGCGAGTGCCGTCCGACAAGGTGTGGACTTTGTTCTCAGTGAAGTCCGCGCCGCGGTTGCCGAGCGGAGTGAGTGAGACGAGCCAGTTTGCAAGCACGGCGATGGCGACGAGCGCGGCGACGCCAAAGGCGGCGCGGGTGACTGGGTGGGTGGTTTTCATGATGCAATTTAAAGTTGGGGGTGGATTAGGCGCGCTTGGACGAGAGGATGGCGCTGGTGCCTAGCAGGCAGACGAAGATGATCGAGCCGAACCAAATGAAATCTTTGAGCCGGAAAAGCCCGCTGTTTAAAGAGCTGAAATGATCCCACACGCCGAAGGAGACGATGCCTTCTAGCACACCGGGCGAGACGACTTTCGACAACTCGCGAGTGACTGGATCATAGCCGCAGAGCAAGATCAGCACGCAGATGGAGACTGATACAATCAGGCAGACCACTTGGTCGCGGGTGCAGGCGGAGACCAGCATGGTGACGGCGAGAAAGGTGCAGCAGACGAGGAAACTCCCGAGATAGCCCGAGAAAATCGCGCCGTTATCGGGGTTTCCCAAGTAGTTCACTGTGACGACGATGGGGAACGTTAGAACTAAGGCGATCAGCCAGACGGTGGCGGCGGCGAGGAACTTGCCGATGATCGCGCTCCAGGTGGAAACCGGGAAGGTGCCTAGCAGTTCGATAGTGCCAGTGCGTTGCTCGTCGGCCCACAGTTTCATGCCGACGGCTGGCGCTAACAGCATATAAACCCACGGATGCCAGAAGATGAAAGTCCACTCCAGCGAGGAGTCCCCGACGCGCATGAACTCGCCAAAGGTGAAGGTAAGCCCGAGCGAAAATAACAGAAAGATCACAATGATCGCGTAGGCCGTGGGTTGGGAGAAATAGCTGGCTAGCTCGCGCTTGTAGATGGTGCAGGAAGACATGGGAGTTTTGGGGAAAATTCTGGAATTTTGAATAGCTGAAATTCAGCAAAGACGCTTCCGGTTCCAGCGTCTGAGCTTTTTCTTCAGGCGGCAGCCTCGGTGTCGCGGGTGGTGACCTTGCGGAAGAGGTCAGTTAGGGAGCCGGTTTCGGATTGGGCGAGTAGCTCGGCGGGCGTGCCGTCGGCGACGATTTTTCCCCGGTCCACGATGACGGCGCGGGTGCAGGCGGCTTCCACTTCTTCGAGGATGTGAGTGGAAAACAGGATCGCCTTGGTTTGGCCTAAGCGCTTGATGAGTTGGCGGACCTCGAACTTCTGGTTCGGATCGAGGCCGTCGGTCGGCTCGTCGAGGATGAGAACTTCTGGATCGTGCAGCAGTGCTTGGGCGAGGCAGGTCCGGTGGCGGTACCCCTTGGACAGCGTGTCGATCGCCTGCTTGGCGACGGAGTTGAGGAAGCAGGTGTCGATGGCGCGCTCGACGGCGTCGTTCTTGGCGGTGCCCTTGAGGCCACGGATGGAGGCGCAAAACTTAAGGAAGCCGACGACCGTCATGTCGTTGTAGAGCGGCGCGGATTCTGGCAGGTAACCGATCTTGGTTTTCGCCTTGCCGGGATCGTCCACGATGGAAATCCCGCAGACCCGAGCGTCGCCATGAGTGGGCGGAAGGAAGCCGGTGATCATCCGCATGGTGGTGGATTTGCCGGCTCCGTTAGGTCCGAGGAAGCCGAGGACTTCGCCTTTTTTAACCGTGAACGTGAGGTTGTCCACGGCGAGTTTGGTTCCGAATTGTTTGGTCAGGTTTTCGACTTCGATCATGGGAAAAAAGGGGGCTTGTTTTTGCGAATTCCGCGTGAAGCGGCGTCGCAAAAGCTTCTTGTTTGAAAAACCTGTTTCGGCGGGATTTTCAAGCGAATAACCGCTTGTCGCAGGATCTATCTGTCTTGCATCCGGCGGGTGCTGGTATATCGCTGCCGGGGACATGGCCAGTATTCATCTTCCCGAGCGCTGCGGCGTGATGCTTTTGCCCGACTGTACGCTATTTCCGCATGGCGGGCTGCCGCTCTATATCTTCGAGCCGCGCTACCGGCAGATGCTGGAGGAGGCACTCGAGGGAGATTGCTTTTTTGCCGTCGCCCGCTTGTTAGGGGCTGAGCTGGGAGACCCGGCCGACCACGTAGCACCCGTCGGGACCATCGGCTTGGTGCGGGCATCGCGTGAGCAAAATGACGGCACCTCGCAGTTGTTAATCCACGGCGTGATGCGAGTGCGCTTCACCGAGTGGCACGAGGGGCGTAACTACCCGTTCGCCAGCATCGAGCCGGTGATCTCGGTTTTCACGCCAGAGAATCAGGCGCAAGCGGCGATGAAAACGCTGCGCGGGGCGGTCGAAGATGCGGTGCGTCCGCTGCCGGAAGAAGTCCAAGCCGGGGTCTTCGCGCTGCTAGACCGGGCAGATGAACCGGGGCTGATGACGGACATCATCGCCCAGCAATTCATCCACGAGGCCGACTTGCGGCAGCGGTTGCTAGAAATGGATCTGGTGGGCGAGCGAATCCCAGAGATTTGTGAATATTTGCGGAACGCGAGCCTAGCCAGCGACGATTGATGTTAGGCTTTGCGCTTCCACAACAGGTTCGCCCAGGCGAAGAGGACCAGCGTCACCAGCGCAAAGGCAGGCACTTGCCACAGCAAAGCTCCGCGCAGCGCCGAGCCGGCGGGGTGATCCGGGAAATTCGCAAGCAGGCGCGAGAAGCCGAGGCTGAACAAGCCATAGCCGAGATTGAAGGCGAGGCCTTTGACGGATAGCACGGTGGCGCGTTTCGCGGAGTCCGCCTCGCGGTGAAGCGCCCGGCTGATCGTGAATCCGAGATAACCGAGCGCCGGCATCAGCAGCATCGCGGGCAGCAGGCCGAACACCGGCCACGCCGGAACCAGCGCAGCCAGACCGACCAAGGAAACCCCGGCGGCGATGCCGAGGTTGGCGAGCGTGCCGAATCGCGTGTTCAGATTCTTCGCGATGGCGGGGACGAACCACCCAATAACGCCCAGGCTCGCGCCGATGAATCCGAACGTCCACTCGGGCAGTTCTATCAGCCGATAGTAGCTGCTGGTGATCGTCGCGAAATTCCTGACGATCGAATCAATCGACAACCCGATCACCACGACGACCAAGGTTTTGGGATTGGTGAATACCCAGCGGGCGGTCTCGAGGGTGATTCTGATAGCCCCTCTGCACGTGCTTCCCACATCGCCGGCGGCATGCCTCGGCGGCTCCACCATCCGCAACGTGACGAACAGGCAGACGAATGCTTGGCAGAGCACCAGGGCGACCGGCAAACGATGGGCGAGATTTTCGGAAATGTGGAGATTTCCGGGCAGCAGCCGGTTCAGCGCCTCCGGGTCGTAGATCAATCCACCGAGAATCATCGCGACAACCATTCCCGCCGAGCGCCAGCGCATCGAGGTCGCTAGCAGCTTGTCCCACGCATCCGCACGGTGGTTATCCGCTAGGGAATCATAGGCCAGCGCTTCATCCGCGCCACTGGCACAAGCTTCGGACAAGCCTGAGCAAACGCGGTTCATGATGCACAAGGCCATCAGCATCGCCCCGTCGCCGCGGGGGGCTAACAACAAACAAAGCATTTCGACCACCATCAGCCCCGCCGCGAACACCAGCAGCTTTTTCCGGCCGATGGTGTCCGCCAGCGCACCCGACGGCACTTCGAACAGAAAGATCGTCGCCGCCCAGATCAGGTTGAGCAGGACGAACTGATCGAGTGTCAGCCCGAGATCGAGAAACAGAATCGCCAGCACCGGATAGTATGCCCGCGCATTGTAGAAAACCGTGAACAGCACGAAGCGCCGCGGGTTCCCTGATAGATCGAGGTCGGTCATGCGGCAGATTTACCAGATGCGATCGGCACCGAGTTGGGACAGCGGTCTATCCGGCGAGAGGATGGTGAGATTGTTCTCAATGGCCTGCGCCGCGATCAAACGGTCGAACGGGTCCTGGTGGACGGGCGGCAGATCGGATGTAAGGAAAATCGATGTTTCCCGGATTGGCAGCGGCGTGAGGTTGTAAAACGCGCGTTGCTCCCGCAACCAGATCGCGGGAGCGCGAGGAAGTTCCAGCTTGCCTGCCTGGTATTTCAGGGAAATTTCCCATAAGCTCACATCGCTGAGGAAAAGCCGGTTCGATTCGCCGTCGATCACTGCTACTGCAAGCTTTGAAAGTTTCGCATTTTCCAATGTGAGCCAGAGAAACGTGCATGTGTCCAAAAGCACGTTCATTCCCCATACCACTGTTTAAGCTCCTCGTCAGTCATCGGAGCAAATGCCGAATCGGGCACCGACATTTGTGGTCCCAGGGTTTCTCCGACCTTGGGGCGACGACGCTGGGCTTCTTTTGAGATCGGACTCAGCAACGCCACGGGCTTCTTGCCGCGGGCGATGATGAACTCCTCACCCTGCTCGATCGCCGCGAGATAGCGGGAAAGGTGGGTCTTCGCTTCGTGAGTGGTGATCGTCTTCACGCCGAAACCTCTAGGGTTAAAAGTGAACTAAGTCAACTTGGTTCACCCCTCCCGTTCGCCCGGCCCGCGGTCCACGTCCATCCGGAACGGGCGGCCGCGGAGGCGGGCGTTGCGGGTGCGCTCGATCACTTGGCCGACGAATTGCTCCGGCACATCGACCAGCGAGTGCTTCGGGAAAAGCGAAATGCGGCCCAGGCAGCCATCGGGCAAGCCGGCTTCCCGATAGAGCATGCCGACGATTTCCTTGGCCATCACGCCGTGGGTCTTGCCAAGCGAAAGGAACAAGCGCGTCATCCCGGCCTCCGAGCCCGGCGATGGTCCGCGTGGCGGTCCTGAGCGCTCTGGGCGCGGGCCGCGGTCGTCGTATTGCGGGCGCTCATCGCGCTGCGGGCGGACGGACTCGCGGCGGGCCGGACGATCCGCTTCGCGGTCTTCCTCAATGGCCGAACCCTCACGGCCGCTCGCCTCGCGGATCATCGTGACGAGTGCGCCGGCGATGTCGGTGGGGGTGTGGCCTTGTTCGAGCAAGCGGTCGATGTTGTCCTGATAGGCATCAAACTTACCGGCTTCGAGACGTTCCTTGAGGTCGTCGAAAATCAAATCCGCGCGCCGACCCTCGACTTGCTCGACGGACGGAATCCGCTCCCGCTTCACCACGCTGCGGGTGTAGCGCTCGATCGACTGCATCCGATAGATTTCCCGGCCATAGACAAAACTCACCGCCCGGCCCGAGCGCCCGGCCCGACCGGTCCGGCCGATGCGGTGCACGTAATCTTCCGGGTCGGTCGGCAGGTCGTAGTTGAAAACGATGTCAATTTCCTCGATGTCCAAGCCCCGCGCCGCCACGTCGGTGGCGACCAGAATTTCCACCGCTCCCTCGCGGAACCGCTTGAGCACGCGCTCGCGCATTTGTTGGGTGATGTCGCCATGGAGGCGGTCGGCCGCGTATCCGCGGTTGACGAGATCTTCGGTGCATTCATCGACCGAGCGCTTCGTGTTGCAGAAAACGATGCCGAGACGCGGCGGGTTCATGTCGAGGATGCGGGAAAGCACCTCGACCTTGGACCGCTGGCGGACTTCGAAATACGACTGCTCGACCGTGGAAACGGTGCGGGCCTTTTGCTCGATTTGAATGACTTCCGGGCTGTTGCCGAATTTCTGGATCAGCCGGGAAACGCCCGGGTTCATCGTCGCCGAGAAAAACAACGTCTGGCGGTCGGCCGGCAGCGCGGCCAGCAGCTCGTCCATTTCATCCTTGAAACCCATGTCCAGCATGCGGTCGGCCTCATCGAGGATCGCCATCTTGATGCGCGATGCGTCGAAGCTCCCGCGCCGCAGGTGATCCAGCAGCCGCCCGGGAGTGCCGACGACCAATTGCGCGCCGGAGCGCAGCGCCCGGAGCTGGCGGTCGATCGGTGCGCCGCCGTAAACCGGCGTCGCGTGCAAGCCGGTCATTTTCGCCCCGAGCCGGTGGACTTCCTCGCACACCTGCACCGCGAGTTCGCGGGTCGGGCAAAGGATCAACACCTGCGGGTAGCCTAGTTTTACGTCGAGCTTGGCCAGCGCGGGCAGCGTGAAAGCGGCGGTTTTTCCCGATCCGGTGGCGGAAAGTCCGACCAGATCCTTGCCCAGCAGGGCAGGGGGAATGCTCATCGCCTGAATCGGAGAAGGGCGCTCGTAGCCAAGGGTTTCAATGGCGGCGAGCAAGGCATCGGGCAAGCCGAGTTCGGAAAAAGGAGGCGTATCCATGAGCAATTATGAGTCAGTATTCCGGACTCGCAGATCGTCTGGCTTGCCGGG
>JAYTEI010000089.1:0-8857 GCA_043735445.1 Akkermansiaceae bacterium
TCTAACGTTCGGTATAAATAATGCGCCTTACTGCAAATGTCGCTCGGACTTCGATAGTCGTATTCGCGGCAGTCTTCGCTATTCTCACCGCTTTATGGATACGAAGTGCCGGTCGCGCCGAGTACGTCGGAATCCAATTTGAAGAAAAGTATCTCTGTCGACTGATGCAATCCGATGGAACAGTATCATTCTCGATCAATCCAGGTCTGGATGGATTTATGAAGCCGGGATTCAACTGGATACGATACGACACCTACAAGCCTGAACCCGGCGAGAATCTCTGGCGTGGGAAGTTCTGGTTTGGCGCTGAACTCTATAACCCGTTCGGATTCTATCCTAGCATGAGAATTGGAATTCCACATTGGTTTGCTCTTTGTGTATCCACCGTCTTGCTTGTGCCTGCTATGATTCACCGGCGGTATAAGAAAATTTTCACCGAACAATTCGCGTCTCGCAATGGGCCATAAGCTTTGCAATTTCACTTCAATCACCCACAATCGCGCCCGTTCGAGCGCTTTTCATGACAGTGGGACCGGCCTGAATGGCGCTGCTTTAAGCCGTTTATCGGTAATTTTCGCGCCGATCATTGTTTCGGGCGGAGAATGGCAAAGCCTTCCAGTAACCTACGGGACGGGGCATTCATAGGTGCTACGAGATCCCAATTCCTTGATTCCTCGGGGATTTCCTGACCGATAGTTCGTTTAAAACAGCGCCATTCGGGACCGGCCTTTTGTCATGGTCCTTCACCACTATCGCCCGAGCGCCGGTGTTGTTCCTAATGGTCCATTTTTTCTATCGTTTGTGCCTAGCGCTGGCACGTCAGCTCTTGGGCCGACATATATATTCACTTCCTCGTTCGAGAAGCTGATGGTCGCTTCGCGCCCGTCGTGGGTCAGATGGACCCCAATTTTGCAATCACACCACTGAGATGAGCAACATGCCGAATAATTAGCGGCATTCGAAGGACATGAGCACTTCAGTTTTCTTTCATCCACTACCTTGTATCATTGGCCAGATCGGGAGGTTGGAGGCAACAGGGATAGTGCATCCTGACACGGAGGCCGGAACCACTTTGTGGTTCGGGTCGTTTAACGAAGGATCCCAGGGTAGGTGTTCGTTCCTCACACCAACCCTGGGCTGAAGGAAGCAACACCGTTGGTGTTAGCATTCCGGCAAGCGCGCAGCTTTGGGCCGCGCGGATTTCTAGGATTGCCAGCTTCATCGGGCGCGGCGTAGCTTGGCTGACGATATTGTTCCTATGTGGAAATTCTTACATGACCATTGGCGGGACGGGATTGAGATCCTGCTGCTTGCCACTTGCATTTACCAAGTTTATCGCGCGTTCCGGAACACCCGGGGGGCGCAGATTTTGGTGGGGCTGGGGACGATCTTGGTGGTTCTAACATTCGTCTCGACGTTGTTTCGGTTCGAGGTGGTGCAATGGATCATCACCCGCGCGGCGGCGATTTTGGCGTTTGCGTTGATCGTGATTTTCCAACCGGAGCTGCGCAACGGGCTGGCGCGGCTGGGCAGTAACCGGCTGTTTTCGTTTTCCAACAAGCGGCGGCTGGCGTTTCTCGAACGTTTCGCGGACGCGGTGATCAATCTCTCGAAAAAGCGGATCGGCGCGTTGTTTGCGATCCAGCGGGGAATCAGTCTAAAGGAACATCTCGACAGTGGGGTGGTGCTGGATGCGCAGTTTTCCCCAGAACTGGCGATGACGGTGTTTCACCCGAAAGCGCCGTTGCACGATGGCGGAATGATCATCGCCGACGACCGGGTGGCGGGGGCGGCTTGTGTGTTCCCGGTGACGGAACGGCAAATGCAGGATCGCTCGACGGGGCTGCGCCACCGCGCGGCGATCGGCCTGACGGAGCGCACCGATGCGATCGCGGTGGTGGTCAGCGAGGAAACCGGCGGGATCTCGATCTGCGAGAACGGGGTGCTGCAACGCAACCTTACTGAGAAACAGTTCCGCGAAAAAATTTCGGAGATCTTCTTCTCCGGCAAACCTTCACATGAAACTGACACTGGGCAAAAACTGGATCGCAAAGATCCTCTCACTCCTTCTGGCGACAGCGATATGGTTTCTGATTAAGGACCATCTCGCGACTGGCGAAGGGCCATTTGCGTCCCCGCCGCGGGCGATCGTGGTGCCCGAACTCCGGAAATAGGATTCTGGAGTTCGGGGCTAACGGTTTGTTACAGCAGGCCGAGGGCGGCGGAGATGAGGAGATCGTCATCGATGAGCCACTTGGCGACTTCTGAGCCGGCGCTGGTCGATTTCGGCGGAGCCGTGGAGGCGGTGACGTCGATGGTGAGACCCTCGCCACGGATGCGGCGGGCGACGCCACCGGCATCGTAAACGGCCATGTAGGCGGCTAGAACTCGGACGGCGGAGGAGCCGACTGAGGCTCCATCGTTGCGACCGAAGAGGGCATCCAACAGAACGGGGGTCGGGTCCGTCGAGGAGGAAAGCCGGGTGGCGGCACCATTCACGCTGCTGGAAATCCCTGTGGCACCGGCGGCTTCAAGCTCGCTGGCGAGGGCAGCGGCGCGTTGTGCCAAATCTTGCGGGACAAGTGCGGCGGCGAGCTGGGTTTCCAACTCGGAAGCAAGTGCGACTTGGCGGGCATGGAGCTTAGTCCAATCCGGGGAGCGGAGATCCGAATCTCCATCGGAGCCGGTCCGGCGACCGGCGACGGCGGTTTGGACAAAGGTCGCGATGGCCTCGGCGGCGCGGTCGCACTTGATGCCGGCGCAGACTGGGGCGAGGGCGAAAGCGGCCAAACGGCTGGAAAGCAGGACGTTGCCCATGGCTTGCATTTTCGCGCCCATCAAGGCGTCACGCTCGCGCTTGACGGTGAAGAACTCCATGGCGCGGCGCAAGGTGACTTCTAACTGAGGGATATCCCACGGCTTGGTCATGTAGCGGAAAATCCCGCCTTGGTTGACGGAGCCGATGGCGGCGTCGATGTCGGAATAGGCGGTGGAGAGGATCTTGATGATGTCCGGATAATCGTCGGCGATTTTCGACAAGAAGCCGACCCCGGTTTCGTTAGGCATCCGTTGGTCGGTGACGATGATGCCGATCTCGTTGGCGTGCTGGCGGAAGACCGTGAGAGCCTCGACGCCGTCTTCGGCCTCAAGGATGCGGAATTTTTCACCGAAGAGACGGCGGAAGTATTTGCGGGTGTTGGCCTCGTCATCCACGAAGAGGATGGCGTAGCGTTGGTAGTCGTAGGCGTCGATCTCGGTGCTCATAATGGTTGATGGGAAAGGTGTTACAGGGAATCTAATGGTGGGAGGGTGATAGAGTCAGGCCGGTTGGTCGAGAACGGATTCCGGGTCCGGCTCGGCTTCGAAGCTGGCGGCGGGGAAAGCGATGCGGAAGCGGGTGAACTCGGTGGGGCGGCTGTCCACCTCGACGATTGCGCGGTGGGCTTGGAGGATCTGATGGGTGATGGAAAGCCCGAGGCCCATGCCCTTGCCGACTTCTTTGGAGGTGAAAAAGGGGTCGAAGATTTTTTGCAAATCTTCGGGCGGGATGCCGATGCCATTGTCGCGGATGGTGACTTGCCAGCCCTCGCCGACGGCGTCGATGGCGACGTCGATGCGGCCTGGGTCGCCGCCATTTGCAGCGATGCGCATGTGGATGGCGTCGATGCTGTTTTGGAAAAAGTTAATGAAGACTTGGACGAGTTGGTTGGGATTGCCGCTGATCAAGGCAAGGTCGGGAGTTTTCAAGTTGAACTCGATTTCTTTACCGACTTGGTGGCTGACCATGCGGCGGGCGCGACCGACAATTTCCGCGAGGTCGGCATCGCCGGAGGTGGCCTTGTCATCGCGGGTGAATTTGCGGAGGTCGATGACGATTTGGGAAACCCGCTCCACGCCCTCGCGGATGTCTTTGAGGATGTCCACATAGTCCGGCTGATCCTTGTCCGGCATGGATTTGGTGAAGGTCTCTAACGCGTGCAGGCCGGCGCTGGCGTAGTTGAGCGGATTGTTAATTTCATGGATGATGCCGGCACTCATCCGGCCGAGCGCGGAGAGTTTTTCATTGCGGACCATCAGGACTTCGTTCTCCTTGATCTGTTCAAGCGCGTGCTGGAGTTCGGTGTTGAGATCGATCATTTCGCGGCGGACGCGGGCCATGGCGATCTGGTTTTCCAAGCGCAAGGCGAGTTCGGCGGTGGAGAATGGCTTGGTGAGGAAATCATTAGCACCGGCTTGGAGGGCACCGAGCTTGGTGGCCTCATCGGCACGGGCCGTTAGAATGATGACGGCGATGCCACGAGTGATGTGGTTTTCGCGGATTTTCCGGCAAACTTCGACGCCATCCATCTCGGGCATCATGTGATCAAGCAGGGCCAATTGAGGGCGGCGCGAGCGCGCGAGTTCAAGAGCCTCGGCCCCGTCGGAGGCTTCAATCACATCCACGTCTTCAAGCTGCATCCGCAGGAAACGGCGGATGTCGGGTTCGTCATCGGCGATCAACACCAGCGGACGGGCTCCGCTGGGGCGGGCACCGATCATCGGTGCTGCAATCGGGCCGTGGGGCTGGATCGGAGTGACAGGGCGCGGGGCCATTTTTCCCGGAATGGAGAGGGCGGCGCGGCGATGGAGTTCGGCGATATGGCCACCGTCTTTGAGCGGGCCTTCCTCCTCAAGCTGATCGGAAATTCGCAAGGCGGCCGGCTCAGTGGGAAGATCGATGGTGAAAGTGGTGCCGCGACCGAGTTGGCTCTCCACTTTCACCTCTCCGTCCATGGCTTCGGTGAGGCTGCGGACGAGGGCGAGACCGATGCCGGCTCCTTGGAATTTGCGGGTGGATGAGGTATCCACCTGCCAAAATCGCTCGAAAATCCGCGGCAAAACTTCGGGCGGAATGCCCACCCCGGTATCTTCCACGGTGAGGCGGAGGTGGCCATCCTGCACCAGCACCTTGACCTCGATGGTGCCGCTTGAGGGGGTGAATTTGATCGCGTTGATCACGAGGTTAAGCAGGATTTTATCGAACTTGTCGCGATCTAGCTGGATCGAGTCGGTTTCGGATTGGCACTCCCACAGCAGGGCGACGCGATCCTGCTCGGCGAGGTGCCGGAGCGAGCGGAGGAGTCCTTCTATATGGGCGGAAATAAGCGTGGGCTGGCGGCTGATATCGGCGTGACCGGTATCGAACCGGACGAGATCGAGCAAATCGTCGATGAGCTTGAGCAAGCGCAGGCCGTTTTGCTCGAGCATTAGGGTCATTTCCTGGACGACAGGCTCGGTGCTTTGGCGACCCAGCACCATCCTCAAGCGCTCGGTGATGCCCAGCATGATGGTGAGTGGGGTGCGGAGTTCGTGGCTGATGTTGGCGAAGAAGCGGGTTTTCGCCTCGTCCAGTTCGCTGAGTTGGCGATTTTGCGCCTCGACCAATCCCTTGGATTTTTCGACCTCCATCCGCAGACTGTACTCACTGAAACGCAGCTTTTCGTAGTAATAGCTGCCTGCTAGGACAAACACCGAGGTGACGAACAGGAAGAAGCTATTTCCAAACAGAATTTCAAAATTGGGGGACACGGGAGACGCCCAGACGCTGATAATGTAGCAAAAAAAGGTAGCTAGGATCATCCCCAACGACTTGCGAAACGACCATCTCATCAGCAACGAAAGGCCGACGAGGATGAGATTCAAGCCAGCGTAGTAAACCGAGTTGCCGCCCTTGGTGACGGCGATCATGATGCAGATCGAAATCAGGGGCAGCAGGGCGATCCCGACCGCCGCAAATTTCGAACTGCGAGAGTGTCGGGCTTTCCCCAGATACCAAAAAATCCCCCCGAGCAGGGTGGCGCAAGCAGCCCGGATCAAGAGGAATTCCACCGCCCAGTCGTTGATGATGACCCAATCCAACGACGAGGCCACCAACATGAAAATCCCTGCAAACACCGCTGCCCGGCGTGAATTGTCGAAGGCGATTCCGCTCTCATATTCACGGAACGAATTCCGGAGATCCTCAGCGGTCTCTCTCGGGTTGACGCTGGCTTCAGCCATTGGCGAGTTCGATTTCAAGGAACAAATTCACGCCCGTGGAATCCGCTTTGATCGTCGTGCCCTTCAAGTTCAAGCCATCGGGCACCAGCTCGGCCATTTCCGCTTCGTCGCGGTAAATCAAGTTCCACTCCATCACGTATTCCATCCAGGCTTTGCGAGGATTACTGGCCGCGACGTTGGTCACGATGACGATGCCACCGGGCCGGATCATGGTGCAGAAAAGCTCGACTAGGCGTTTACAAACCCGCTGCGAGAGATAATCGAACAATCCCGCGCAATAGACGACGTCGTAGTTGGAGAATTCCTCGTCACCGCCTTGGGTGGCGGCCCGCAGAAGCTGGTGAACCGAGCGCTGGAAATAGCGCACTTGGGTCTCGCGGCCACCGCTCATCCGGGATTCTTGGATCCGCTCGCGGGTGTATTCCAAAGTTTCCGGGTTGAAGTCGAGCAGGTCAACTTCCGCAAGTTCGCTTTCCTCGCACTCCCGGAGGAAACGCTGGACTTCCATCGCCGGACCGCACGCCAGATTGAAGATGCGGGTCTTGCCCTTGCCGACTCGGCGGGCGCACTCAGAGCGCAGCTTTTCCACCAGGAAGTCGATCCGATTGCGGTGCGCGACGACAGGCTCGGTGTTGAGCAGCGCGAAGTTGAGCAGCTTGGCAAACGCCGACGAACCCTCGTAAGGATTTCGCAGCATCATGTTCACCATTTCATAGTCACCGGCGTAGCCCAGCGGCTTGGTATAGGTCCGGTATAGGAATGGCGAACACAGCACGATCGGATGCAATTCCCGGCGCACATAGGCCTTATGCACTGCCACTTCCGCTTCGCTGACTTCGAGGGAAACTTCCTCAAACCGTTCCATCGACGGCATCACTTCCTCGACGACCCGGCCCTCGATCCCCGAAAAAATCTCTTTTTCCAGATCATCGCGCCGCCGCGTCACCGTGGTGCGGATCCCGACGTCCACGCCCGTCAGCCAATGCTGCACGCCAGAAAGCATGCTTGCGAGATCGGCCACCACCAGCTTGAAAGGATCCTGCACCTTGTTGGCGGATTTCCACTCCCCCATGAAGTTGCCGAATTGCCCGCACAAGTCGCTGCTGCCGCTCGGAGTCGAACTGCCGGTGACGCTTGAGAGGAAATCCACCTCCACCCAGCCTTCGTCCAACATCGCCTCGCAAACCAGCACGATGCCGGTATTGAGAAGATTGCTGACCACCGCCTTCCCGTGGTACAGCAGCCGCCGTGAGGCCATGATCCGGAAATCCGAGAGAACCTCGGAGAGCTGGAGAATGCTGTAGGGATTATAAACCTCGAATACCACGGAATACCGCTTAATCCTGAGGAGGTTGGCCGTCAGTTCCGTGCCTTGGCTATTCCGGCAGGTGATGACGCTTTGGGAAGATTCGCTTGTTAAATCCATTATCGAAGGTGAACGACAAAACAGAATGGGCAGCTAGTTTCAGGTTCGGCAAGCACCCAGAATTTTTTTTTCGCTTCGCTTGATTATCTGCCCTCAGCCTAGCGGGTTTTAGCCATGAATGCTCAAAGTTCGCGCCGCTTGCTGACCGCCTCGGCAAGGCTGGACAACGTTTCCACCGTGTCATCCCAGCCGATGCAAGCGTCCGTCACCGACTGACCGCGGGTCAGTGTGCTCAAATCTTTGGCCAGCCTTTGATTTCCCTCCACGAGGTTCGACTCAATCATCACCGAGGTGATCACCTTGGAACCTGCCGCAATCTGGTGCGCAATGTCGCGGGCAACCATCGGTTGATTGCGGTAGTCCTTCATCGAGTTGCCGTGTGAACAATCGACCATCACCGACTCTGCAAGACCCTGCTCGCCAAGCATCTTGGCTGCGGCCTCAATCTCGGCCTTCTCGTAATTCGGCCCAGATTTCCCTCCGCGCAGGATCAAATGGCATGATTCATTTCCCGCCGTGGAAACGATTGCGGAGACGCCCTGCTTGGTCACCGACAGAAAATGATGCGGCCGCGAGGCGGACTGGATCGCATCCAGCGCGATCTGGATCGAGCCGCCGGTGCCGTTCTTGAAGCCCACCGGCATCGATAGCCCGGAAGCCAACTCCCGATGAATCTGCGACTCCGTGGTCCGTGCACCGATCGCCCCCCACGCGATCAGGTCCGCGATGTATTGCGGGGAAATGGTATCTAGGAATTCCGTCCCGGCCGGCACTCCCATGTTGGCGAGATCCAGCAATAACCCCCGCGCAATCCGCAAGCCCTGGTTGATATCGAATGAGTCATCCAGATTCGGATCATTGATCAAGCCCTTCCAGCCGACCGTCGTCCGCGGTTTCTCGAAATACACCCGCATGATCACGAAAATGTCCTTCTCAATCCGTTTCGCCTCCTCCTTCAACTTCGCCCCATATTCGAGCGCGGCGTCTGGATCATGGATTGAGCACGGCCCAACAATCGCCAGCAAGCGGTCGTCCTCGCCCCGCAAAATCGCATCTGCTTGGGAACGGGCACTGGCGACCAACTCGGAAGCCTGCTCAGTGAGTGGAAGATAATAAGCCAAAACCGCCGGGGAAATCAGCGGATTCAAACCAGTAATTCTGAGGTCGTCGGTGCGGTGGCGCGTCACGCCGCCGATGGTTGACGGCGGATGGGCCGCTAGGCAAGGCACAACTTTCACCCGCCGCCGCCTTTCTGCCCGGAGACTCTCCTTGCGGGTCCATTCCATCCGTGATTGGCTGCTTGCCCGATGAAAAAACTCCTTATCTCCCTGGTTTTGGCGATGCCTCTGTGCGCCAAGGAACTACCCACCGCTGCGATAACCGCGACTGCCG
>JAYTEI010000090.1:0-8851 GCA_043735445.1 Akkermansiaceae bacterium
CACCCTGATTGCCGACTATCAGGACAACAACCACCTCGCCATCAAACTGATCCTCAACGCCCGCCCGTTTCCATGACCCCTCAAACCAAACGCCCTAGACCCGTCCAAAAAAAGCGCCCGTCCGGAAGCCGGAAGGACGCTTGATCATTTTCGACGCCGGAAACGGCTGCCGCGAATTACTTGGAGTAGTGAATCTCGTGGGTCGTTTCGATTTCTTTAAACTGAGGCAGCGGGCGCAGGCCGGGTGGCTTGGCTTCACCGGTGCAGCACATGCAGGAAACGGAGAGCAGGGCGAAAATAGAAGCGACGAGGGCAGTTAGAATACGGATCATGGGAACTGAGGCGGAAGGTTTTGTAGATGAGCTTAAAATTTCCCAGCAATGACAGATGCCGGAGTGGATGGAGAATTACTTGGAAGGAGCGACGTAAGCAGGATGGCTAGGAGCAGGAGCGCTAGGGCAGCAAGAAGCGGCGAAAACAGCGGCAGCGGCGGCGATGAAGGCAAGTTTCATGATTTGAATGAGTTGGTTTTTGGTGGGTCGTCGGCATGAAATACACGCCAGTTAGTCGCGAGATTAGCGGGGGAGATCATCCCTGCAAGGCAAAAGACGAGGCTGGTCGGCGACGCTTCACTGGCCTTGTCCCATGAAGATGGCTGCCAACTCAGTCGGTGCTAACTGCCGCCAATCGCCTTCTGCGAGATCGTCCGGCATGATCAAACCGCCGATGGAAATCCGCTTCAAGCCGAGCACATGATTGCCAGCGGCGGCAAACATCCGGCGGACCTGATGGTAGCGGCCCTCGTGCAAAGTGACCAACGCTTCCTTATCACCTAACACTTCAAGCTTGGCGGGAAGCAAGGGCCGGGCCTCGCTGTTTAGAACCAGCGTGCCCGATGCGAACAACTCGCCCTCGTGGCCCTCTAGCGGGCGGTCGAGAGTGGCCTGATAGACTTTGAGGCAATTCGATTTCGGATGAATGATCTTGTGGAGCAGTTTGCCATCGTCAGTTAGAAGAAGCAGGCCAGTGGTGTCCTTGTCGAGCCTGCCGATGGGGTTTAGGCCCGGATTGCGGTGGGCGAAACGCTCGGGTAGTAGGTCGTAAATCGTCGAGCCGGGATCCTCGCGGCTGCAGGTGTAGCCGTCCGGTTTATTGAGCAGGATGACCAGCGGCGCGGGCGGATCGAGCGCCTCGCCGCGAAACTGGATCAGATCATGAGCCGGCACGTCGTTTTCAGCTAACATATTTCCGTCTGCATCGGTAACAGCGCCGGAACGGATCAGTCGCTGGACTTCTTTGCGAGAGCCGTAGCCGAGATTGGCGAGGAGTTTGACGAGTTTCATGCAGGAGACTTAAGACTCAAGACGGGAAGACAGAAGATGAAAAAGGATAAATGTTGCGGCCCACCTAACATATTTCACGTCTTGTGTCTTGAAGTCTTCTGCCTCATCAGCGCTTGTCGGCAGAGAGGATCTTGTAAATCCGATCCTCGGCGATCTTGCGCCGGGCAAGACCGCTGGCTTCGAGAGCGGCTTCGTAGGGGAGTTGACGGTTAGCGACCAGCAGCAATTTCCCCCCGCGCTTGAGAGAGGCGGCAGCCACGCTCAGAAAAGCGCGGCCGAGATCCACATCCGTCGCTTGACCGGTGTGGAAGGGCGGATTCATCACGATGGCATCGTAAACTCCGGGCAAGCCGGTGGTGACATCGTGCCAGTGGAAGCTGATTTCCCGCGCGTTTCCTGCTAGATTGATGCGGGCACAGGCTAAGGCGCGTGCATCCGCCTCGAACAAATCCAGCCGCTCGATGTTAGGACAGCGTTTCAGAATCGCAGCGGATAGAAACCCCCAGCCTGCGCCGAGGTCCGCAACGTTGCCATGCAAATGAGCGGGCAGATGGTCGGCCAAAAGCTGCGAACCGGGGTCGATGTGATCGCTGCTGAAAATCCCGGCTTCCACGGTGAACCCAGAGATTTCGCGCTGCTCACCCAGCTTCCGCCAATCTTCGAAAAGTGGCTCGTTCCAAGTTCCATTCTCGGTCGCGTGGAACGCCCGGCACTTGTGCTTTTGCAGCGAACTGATGTTGCCCGTGGCCTTAGAAAGCTCCTTCTCGAAACGTCCTGCGCCGGCGGTGTTAGGCATGGCGACCACCAATTTTCCGCCCGGCTCCAGCCGATCGCGGGCAGCCGCAAACCAAGCCAACGCTTCATCCCGCGACTTGCCCGGCAAGACTAACACCACCGGCCATTTGCCATCTGGTAGATCTTCGGAGCGCGAAAAACCCGCCCGCTCCCACGCAGTAGCCCGTGGCTTCATCGGCTGCCATCCGATCACTTCCGGCCACTCCTTCAGCGCCGGATGCGGCTCCGCACCGATGAACAACGCGCGCCTCGGCACGGCGATTTCACCATCCGCCGCGAAGGCGAGCATCAACGTTTCAAGTGCGGCGTTCATCGGCGAGTCTTGATCCCCATTTCCGCCGAGGCAATCACGGCTTGACTCTAACCGCGTTGCAGAGACGTCAAACCAAGGCTCGAAAACCGAAATTCAAAGGCTAATATCTCAGCCCTGACTCTTGGACTCCTTCTGGACAAAAGCCTCCGCTTTGACCGTTCGGGCAAGCCGCTGGAGGTGATTATTCTCTACGAACAGTGCATCGAACAACATCGGCTGAACCCAAGACGGGCCAACCCTGAAACGCTTGAAGCGATGAATGAGCCGCTTGAAGGCCAACGCCTATAACGATTCATCTGCAATTCTGCACAGCTTCCTCCTCACGAATGAGACGGCTATCTTTGTTCACTTCCGGCAAGCCCTTCCACCCGGAATGCCGCTCCTGTTAGCCGAGCGGATTCACCGCAAAAGCAAACTCCGTGACGACTTTCCCACCGATTAGATGCCCCTGGATGATCTGCTCTAACACCACCGGCGTGCATGAGTGATACCAGACGCCCTCCGGATAGACCACGGCGATCGGGCCTTGCAGGCACACCCGCAGGCAGTTCGCCTTGGTTCGATAGACCTTAGGTGCCGTCCCCGTGGCGAGTCCGAGTTCTTTCAAGCGCCGTTTCAGAAATTCCCACGACGCCAGCCCGGCCTCCTTGGCGCAGCACTTCGGCTCGGTTTGATCCGCGCAGAGGAAGATGTGGCGTTGGATTTTCTCAAGGCCGAGGGCATCGGCGCAGGTGCGGAGATCGTTCATGGGCGAGGTGAAATTAACGAGACTCCGCGCACTTGTCGCGTGTGGATTCTTCACCATCGACTCCCGCCGTCCTGCGGTACATCGTCCCGCCATGGCGAAAATCGGCGAACGCGCATCCCTTCAAATCCTCCACGAGAAAACCTTCGGGCTGTTTCTCGATGGCGGAGAACTTGGGGAAATCCTCCTGCCTCACCGCGAAATCCCGCATGGCTCAAGCCTCGGCGAATCCCTTGATGTCTTCCTATATCACGATTCCGAGGACCGCCCAGTCGCCACCCTCAAGTCGCCCAAGATCATGCCTGGCCAGTTCGCCCGGCTCAAATGCGTGGACGTCACCGGCGTCGGCGCGTTCCTCGACTGGGGTTTGCCGAAAGATTTGCTAGTCCCCTTCCGCGAGCAAAAGGTCCGCATGGACGTTGGAAAAAACTACATCGTCCACGTCCACGTCGATGAGCAGACCGGTCGCATCATTGCCTCCACCCGCATTGCGCGGCACATGGACCAAGGGCCGCACGAGTTCCGGCCCGGCCAAGCAGTCGATCTCATCGTCTTCGGAAAAACCGATCTCGGCTACAAGGCCATCATCAACGGCACCCACAGCGGCCTCATTTTCGCCAACGATGTTTTCCAACCTCTCCAACCCGGCGAAACTCTCAAGGGCTACATCGCCGATGTTAGAGCGGACGGGAAAATCGACCTCAGCCTGCACGCCCCCGGTCGCGCCAAGATTGATGATCTCGAAGGCCAGATTCTAGCAGAGCTGGACGCCCGTGGCGGTTTTTGGCCGCTCGGCGATCACAGCTCCGCCGAGGAAATCCATGGCGAGTTAGGTGTTAGTAAACGCACTTTCAAACAAGCCACCGGCGCACTTTTCAAAAAGGGCAAGATCATCATTGAGAAGAATGGGATCCGGCGGGTTAATGAAGTTTAACTACATGTTAAAACTCTTGCCCACAGGAACGTCCAGTCCATTGGTGCCGACGGTGTAGGTGCAGCCGATGGCGATGGCGGCCTTCAGTCCGGTGGCGGACGAGCCACCTCCCGGATACTGCCCGTAACAGGAAGTGGCGGTGCCAATAACCCAAAGTCCCTTGCCAGAATTACCTAAAGTTACCCCGGAACAATTTGTTGCATTGCGCCCGGAATATAGCCCCGTTCCGTTAGTCGAAGTGCCTAAGCAATTCGTCGCGTTGTTTATCACAAAAAGTCCATAACCGTAAATCGAGGTGGCCGAGCAGTTCAGCGCGTTGTTCGCGACATAGATCCCGTTTCCATTGGTCGAAGCGCCCGAGCAATTCGTCGCATTTTGCACCGCATAAAGCCCCGTTCCGTTAGTCGAAGTGCCAGAGCAGTTCGTCGCATTGGCCTGAGCTTGGATAGCGACGCCATAGCAGTTTTTCACACTGCAATCTCGGATCTCTTCGGCGACGATCCCGATGTCGCCAGAATTCGCAACCGTGCAGCGTTCCACCACGCCTTGCGCATCGAGGTAAATTCCACTCGCCCCCGCCCCAGTGACATGGATCTCTGAGACCAAAGCTTGGGTGATAATTCCATTAGAGAAGATCCCGTTGCCGAATCCTCCGTAGGTCGGGGCGCCATTGACGGGTACCGTTGTGGAACTAACTATCGACCCGTTGCGGATGGTAAGTCGGGAGTGGCTACCAGAAATATAAACCGCAGTGCCCGATGTACCGCCCGAGAAAGTGGATTTGATAGTAAAACCATTAAGGTCGAGTGAAACATCATCACTCGTAATAAAAATAACATCACCACTCGCGACAGTGATATTACCGGTTAGATAATAACTACCCGGCTGGCTAATCGTGTAAGGCGCGGCAACCGCGAGGCTTTGCACCGGCGTCCGTGGTTCCACTTGATGGAGCGTCTTCATCGTCGCCTGCGGATTGCCCGAGCCATCAAGCGGAGATAGCGGGCCGACCTGTGGGCCGGATGTGCTGGGCGGAACGAGCGGGCCTTGGGCGAATGCCGAGACGGTTAGAAGGAGCGGGAGTAGTAGGCGTTTCATGATGATGATTGGATTTTTTAGGGTTGTAGAGGTTTCACGGCTTTGACGCGGAGGAAATATTGGGGTGAATTCGGGCTGGCGGCGAGGCGGGTGGTCTGGCTTCCGCCGTCTGGGGAAAAAATCCCAAGGCTGGATTCACTCCAGTTTCCCAATCCCAGATCGGGCGAAATCTGGATGCCATAACGGCGCGCCGGATGACTGGTAAACGTGACAGTCCAGTTTTGGAATGCACCCGCGCTAGCGATTGTATGGGAGAGTATCCTTAACCCACTTGCCGGGTCGTTAGGGTCAGTTAGAGCAATGGCTTCATCTTTGTCGCTGATCCCGTCGCCGTCCTTGTCAGTGCTCGCATTGGCAGTTTTGAGACTGCCGAAATGCAACCGCTCCCACGCGTCGTCGATGCCGTCACCGTCCAAGTCGATCTCGGCGAGGCTGAGCGTTTTCATCGCGGCGAGATTGATCCATCCGGTATTAGCACTCCAAGCGAAGCCGGCCAGTTGACCCGTGAGTAGATCCACCTGCGGGCGTTGGGGATTCGCGGCGGCGGCCCATCCGAAGTTCACCCACCCAATGTTAGCCGCATAAGCAAAACCCGACAGCCTACCCGCTTCTGGATCGAGATTCACGCCGAACTCCGCGCCTGAGTTGCTATAGGCATAGCCATTGGCAGGAGCACCGGAGCCGAGATTGATCCAGCCATAGTTGGCCGAATAAGCCTGGCCGCTTAAATAATGCGAACCGACGGTGGCACTGCTAGCAGAAGTGGCAGATCCATCCAGCCATCCCGCATTGGCGTCATAGGCTCGGTGCTGGACCGGATCGAGAGTCCCTGCTTGGGCCAGCGGAACGGCGATCACCAAAGCGCAAAGCGGAGTTACATATTTCACGCGCCCCTACTCTACCAATCGTAAGATCAAGTCAATGTCAGATATAGCAACTCTTAAGCTGCTAGAAGCCGCTCCTCATCACTTCCGTTTTCTCACCGCCTTCTTCTGCTCGAAACTAACAAGCTTAGCGTCGAACGCCTCTGGTTCATATCCCGGATGCGCCCACTCGATCTCGCCGTGCAACGCTTGCATGTATTGGAATGTCCCGCCGAAGTCTTCCGGTGGGCACGCGCGTTCACCCTCTAACACCACCGGCCCACCTTCACCGGCGCTCCATTTTTCGAAGACGATTTCATGAATCCACTCATCAGCGAAATCGTAGCGATAAAGAATCCGGATCGGCAGGCGGCGTTTACCGATGAAGTTCTTCACCGTCAGCACCGCCTCGTCCTGGAACTCGCCGGCCGTCTGATCTTCCAGCCCGATCGGGCCGATGACATCGACCAGCCGCTTGCCTTTGCCGTGGCGGAATTCATGCGGACTCTTATTGTCCCAGCCCATCACCGCTTGCACCGCGTCGCTGAACTGGATGAACGTGATATCGGCGGAAATCGAGAACCGCCGCCAAATCTGCGGCTGGATTCCATAGATAAACACCTTCACCACCACCCGGTTCTCATCCTTTGCTTTCGCCATGCCCGCAGCTTGTGAACGCTGCCGCGAAAAAATCAAATGAGAATTCGTCGCAGATTTTTAGGGAGCCGAAACCTTGGGATGCATCAATCGGCAGGGCACGGCGTGTTTCCAAGCATCAGAGGAATCGGCGGGACTATTAAGCACTGCAAATGCACTCCCGCCGGGGGGTGAAATCGAGACCCGTCAGTCCCTCGGTGTTCTTACCCAGCAGGCGAAATAGTGAAATCAGCCCAGCTCTTACTCCCAGTTGCCGCGCTGGTGCTTGTCACCGCTTGGGTCGGAATTCAGCGGCGGGAGTTCACCACCTTGGAGGTTGAAAACAAGCGTCTCGGGCGCCAGATTTTCCCGGCGGTGAGGCCGAGTTTCACGGAAGAACTGTTTCCCGAATTGGTGCAAGCACGCGCGAAGTGAACGATCAAAATTGGGTGGATTGCCCGAGTGGAAAGCTCTCGCGGAATTGGCCAGTGGAAGGCGGAACGGCCGAGCAGATGCCCATGGTCTGGCGGATTTCGACAAACTGGTGAAGGCGATGCGCATCGAGGAGCTGGTTTCGAAATCCGAGGAAATCATGGCTCTCGAACTTGAAGACGAAGCCCGCTGGAGATTGATCGATGAGTTCCTCCGGCCCTTGAGCGATCAGGACCCGGAGCTGGCACTACGCCGTTTGTTGGGTAAGCTCGGTAAACCCGGAAGATCGCTTGGATAATGGCATCTATTCAATCATGGAAGTATGCAAACCCCCGGAGCAAATGACCGCCGCCTTGTCCAGTTTTCAAGACTATCTCAGCAGCATCAAGGATGAGAATAAAAGGGCGGAGATTCGGCAGAACGCGCTGGGTTCCATGGCGTGCGCTGCGGCTAGATTAGGCTTCGAATCCGCCAGCAAGTTGATTGCCTCTGCGAATCCATCTGCGAATGAAATGGAACTCTTTGCTTCTAACCTCGGCGGCAACATCAGCCAAATCAACGGTGATGAAGCCGCCAACTGGGCCACTTGGATTGGCGAGAATTCTCCAGCAAGTGGTGCCGACAAGAGTGCTAGGACATACATCGAAGGATGGGCGCACACCGACTACCGCCGCCGTGCAATGGGCGGAGAGCTTGTCGGCAGGAAGTGACCGTGATGCGACGATAGTAGTGATGGACTTCAGTCCGTTTCTTCCGCGCGAGAAACGGACTGAAGTCCGGGACTACTTTGGTGCATCACGCCACCAGCGCCTTCAGCCTGCGGCAAACCTCTTCCACATTCGCCCGCGAGTTGAAAGCGGAGATGCGGAAATAACCTTCGCCCGCCGAGCCGAAGCCGGAGCCGGGGGTGATGACGACCTGCGCCTCACCTAACATTTTGTCGAACATGTCCCACGATGTTAGGCCGGCTGGGCAGCCGACCCAAACGTAGGGCGCGTTTTCACCGCCGAAGACCGGGAGTCCTGCTTCGGTCACCGCTTCACGCAGCAATTTCGCATTGCCCATGTAGTGCTCGATGAGCGCACTGACTTGTTGTTTTCCCTCGACGGAAAAAACGGCGGCGGCGGCTTTCTGGACCGGGTAGCTGGCACCGTTGAACTTGGTGCTATGGCGGCGCGACCAGAGCTGATGAAGCGGGATGCGTTCGCCACTGTCGGACTTGCCGCTAACGGATTTGGGGATGACGATGTAGGCGCAGCGGACGCCGGTGAAGCCGCCGTTTTTCGAGAAGCTGCGGAACTCGATGGCGCAATCTCGCGCGCCTTCGATTTCGAAAATCGAGCGTGGGATTTCCGGGTCCTGGATAAACGCCTCGTAGGCGGCGTCGAAGAGGATGATGGCGTCGTTGGCCTTGGCATATTTTACCCACGCTTCGAGTTGCACGCGGGTGGCGACGGCTCCGGTCGGGTTGTTCGGGAAGCAGAGATAGATGAGGTCGGCTTTTTCGTTAGGGACATCCGCGACGAATTTGTTAGCGGCGTTGCAGGGCAGATAGAGCAGGCCGGCGTAGGCGCCTTTTTCATCGGCGTCGCCGGTGTTGCCGGCCATCACGTTGGTATCGACATAGACCGGATAGACGGGATCGGTGATGGCGATGACGTTGCCCTTTCCGAAGATGTCGAGGATGTTGCC
>JAYTEI010000091.1:0-4066 GCA_043735445.1 Akkermansiaceae bacterium
CAAGCGGGATGTTTTCCAAGTGCGCCGCCGGGCGGAAGTCGCGGGAGAAGGCGGTTGGGACTTCTCTCTGGGCGAAAACATGCGATGGGACGGACATCACAGCCAGCAAAACGAGCAAGGTTGGTTTCATGAATGAAGGAAGGCTAGGATTGAAAAATCCTTCCTGGTGGACGGGGAGTTCAGAGAGCCGCACTAGGACGACCGCAGCGGTCTTTAGCCGCCTCCCGAAGGTGGCGGCCTGGACATACACCGCCGCCTCCCCGGCCCTTGGGTCGGTTTGGCGGCATCGTTGCGGTCGATGCCGATCGCCTAGTAAGAAGACTCTGACATCCTTATCCGCCGGAGCGGACGTCCGAAAGAGGCGGAATCCCCATCAGATTGGCAAGGACTATTTCCGACGCGGAGATGCCGCGTGGGTGGGTGCCGATCACTCCGGAGATTCAAGTCGCCAGACGGCGGGGGCGCTGGTTAGGGTCCGACCATCGCCATGGAAGGAATCGTTGTTCTGCTAGTCGGATTCGTGCTTTGGCTGTTGATCGGACCGATTGCCGCGCTGGTGAAGGCGGGAAACGCCCGCCGTGAAGCACAGGAAGCTCGGGAGCTGCTGTTGGAAATGGCTGGCAGGCTCAAAGCGCTGGAGAAGGAATTTGGACAATTCAAACGTGGCTCCGAGCCACCGCCGGAGCCAGTCACCGCCCCTGCGGCTGAAGAGCCCACCGCCTGGAGGCCCATTTTAGAGCGGGAGGAAGTTGAAGAGCAACGAATCGAGGCTGATTCCGGCGTGCTCCAATGGCTGAACGAACGCGAGGCCGCGGCCGAGGTTCCAGCGCCGCCGCCCTTGCCGGAGCGGCGAAAGCTGGTGGATTATGGAGATGCCAAGGCGCCGGAGCTGCCTCCTCAATTGCCGGAGGAGCCCAAGGAACCCTTCTCGCTGGAGAGATTCATGGGCGTGAAGCTGTTCGCCTGGCTGGGCGGCGTGTCGATGTTTTTCGGGGTGATCTTCTTCGTGAAATACGCGTTTGAAAACAATCTGATTCCACCCTCGGTGCGGATCGCCTTGGGTTTCGTGACCGGCACCGGATTGCTGATCGGCGGGCTGCTGGCTCACCGGCTCGAACGCTATCGGGTGCTGGCGCAGGCGTTCCTGGCGACTGGCGTGCTGATCCTCTACGGGGTCACCTTCGCGGCGCACGCGATCTATCATTTCCCGGCGTTCGGCACGCTGGCCACGTTCGGGCTGATGGCGTTGATTACCTTCGTGGCATTCCTGATCGCGGTGCGCTTGAATGCGCTGGTGGTGGCGGTGCTCGGGATGCTCGGCGGGTTCCTGACGCCGGTGTTGTTATCCACCGGACAGGACCAGGTGTTCGGACTCTTCGGCTACATTGCGCTGCTGGACATCGGGCTGCTGGCGGTATCGCGGCATGGCCGCTGGCGGTTTCTAACGACTGCGGCGGCGGTCGGCACGGTGGTGATGCAAATGGGCTGGTATGAAAAGTTTTTCACCGTCGGTCGCTATTTCGAGGGTTCGAAAACGCTGATCCCGATGGGCATTCTGCTGTTTTTCATCGCCCTGTTTCTGGCAGGCGGATGGCTCGGGCGGCGGCGGCCGGGCATCCATGCGGCGGGCTCGGTGCTCGGACTCGCGGCGGTGGCGATGTTGTTCGCCACGGTGATGTTAGGATTTGAACAGGTGGCCGGGAGATACGCGGTGCTGTATGGATTCCTGCTGCTGGTCAACCTGGCGGTGATGGCCGTGGTGATGTTCCGGCCGAGGCTCGGAGTGGCGCAACTGATTGCGGCGGGATTGACGTTCCTGCATCTCGCTGCGTGGACCAGCGGCTATCTGACGGCGGCCAATCTCCCCGGCGCGCTCGCGCTCTATCTGGTTTTCGGCGCGCTCCACGCAGTGGTGCCGGTGCTGCTGTTCCGCCGGATGCCCGCTGGCGCGGCGATGATCCCGCTGCAAGCCGGACCGTGGTTCGCGCCGCTGGTCCTGTTAATGATGATGATTCCGGTGATGTCGCTGTCCGCGGTGCCGATGGTCCTCTGGGGCGGCATTCTGCTCGCCGACCTGTTGGTGATCGGCTTGGCAATGGCGACGGGCGCGGTGATTCCGGTGCTGGTTTCACTGGTGCTGACGATGTTCGTGGCGGCCATGTGGTTGTTCCGGGTTCCCACGCACGTGGATTCACTGATGCCATTTCTCGGGGTGATCACTGGGTTTTCCGCTGTCTTCGCGGTGGCGGGGCGATGGTTGTCTTGGAAAACCGGAGCAGAGAAATCGCACCAACTGTCGGCAGCGCTGGTCCTGCCGGTGGCCTCGGCCTTGTTGCCATTCGCGCTGCTGGTTCTCGCGTTGTCGCGCCTGCCGGTGGCGAATCCGTCGCCGGTATTCGGCGCGGCCTTGCTGATGACCGCGCTTCTATCAGGGCTCGCGATTTTCGGGAAACAAGGTCCGCTGGTGCTGGCAGCGTTGGCTGGCACGCTGGCGGTGGAAGGCGTCTGGCACGCGCACCATTTCCAAGCCACTTCCCCGACCGTCGCCCTCTCGTGGTATCTGGGATTTTACGGGCTGTTTCTGGCGTTTCCGTTTGTCTTCCGCAAGGCGTCCGCCGACGGGTCCGCGCCGTGGATCGCCAGCGCACTTTCGGGCGTGGGACATTTCCTGCTGGTCCACGATTTGGTGAAACGGGCCTATCCTAACGGCATGATGGGCCTGGTGCCGCTGGCGTTTGCCATCCCCGCGCTGATCGGACTTGTGGCGATCATCCGAAAATTTCCCGGGATGGACGAGAAACAACGCAGCCGTGTCGCGTGGTTCGGCGGCGTGGCGTTGTTATTCATCACGCTAATTTTCCCGATCCAGTTTTCACGCCAGTGGATCACGGTGAGCTGGGCGATCGAGGGCGCCTTGCTGTTGTGGTTGTTCCGGCGGGTGGCCCATCCCGGGTTGCAGCTCACCGGCCTTGCGCTGCTGGCGATTTCCTTCTTCCGGCTGACGCTCAATCCCGCGGTGTTCACCGACTACCCGCGCAGCGGCACCGCGATTCTAAACTGGCATTTGTACGCCTACGGACTGGTGGCGGCGGCGCAATTTCTCGGCGGCCATTGGTTCACTGATCCGGCAGGACGCTGGAAACATTTCCAACCGCAAGGTGTGCTGTATGCATTCGGCGGCGTGCTGTTATTCCTGCTGCTCAACATCGAGATCGCGGACTATTTCACCGCGCCGGGCGACCGCTGCATCGCCTTCCGTTTCGGCGGAAATTTCGCCCGCGACATGACCTACAGCATCGCCTGGGGCTTGTTCTCGCTGGGCCTGCTAGGCATCGGCTTCTGGAAGGAATCGAAGCACGCGCGCTACGCCGCCGTCGTTCTGCTGGTGGTCACCCTGCTCAAGGTCTTCCTCCACGATCTCGCGGCGATCCAGAACATCTTCCGCATCGGCGCGCTGGTGGGCGTGGCGGTGATCGCCTTCATCGCGTCGTTCCTCTATCAACGGTTCTTCGACAGGTCCAAGGCATCATGAAATCTACCCTCGCGTTTTTGTTAGTGCTCACCGGTATCCTGCCTGCAGCGGCAGTGCCGGATTGGTCGGCTTGGCAGTGGGAAGCTCCGTATGAGTTACGGCAAGGGGGCATGATGCGGATCGAAGTGCCGCCAGAGGTGCTCGACGTGTCGCGACCGGATCTGGGAGACCTTCGGCTGCTGTCACCCGCAGGGGCAGAGACGCCGTATCTCGTCGATTTACCCCAACACCAGGAGGGCAACGTGACGGAAGCTACTGGCTTCAGAGTCAACCAGGCAGGCAGGACCACCGTGATTGAGGTCTCTCCGGAAACCGCCGGGGCGGTGGCCGCGATCGAATTGGCTTCTCCCGCCCGGGAGTTTCTCAAGTCCGTTAGCATCGAAGGCCGGAAAGGAAGTGGCGAGTGGCAGCCCCTCGCGACCAACGAGGTGATCTTCCGACAATCCAGCGGTGCCGAGCGCCTGCGGGTTCCGATTCCGGCGGAAATGTGGGAGGGCTTGCGTTTCACGGTGAACGACGACCGCTCGCAACCAA
>JAYTEI010000092.1:0-4063 GCA_043735445.1 Akkermansiaceae bacterium
AGAACCTTGCGGCGCTCCTCAACTTTGTCCTCTTGATCGCGGATGGCTTGCCGGAGATTTTTCGAATTCGCTTCCGCTGCGTCTGGCGGGGGAATCAGCCCGCCCGCAACATCTTGGCCACCGCCCCCACTGGGTGGCATAAAGTCCACTTTCCTTTCCGCGGAGCGAAGCGGACCTTGAGTGATCCAGATGGGATGGATCAATTGCAGAACGACCACCGCCATCACCAGACACGCGGCGATGGCGAAAAATGCCCGCAGGCCGGCGCGGCGGATGTGGAGTTCCTTTTGCGGGTCCGGCAGAATGATTTTCTCCCCGCCGCAAATTTCATCGAGGAGCTTGCGCTTTTCCGGCGGGAGTTTCCAGGAGTGGTCGGGCTCGGCGGCTTCGGCTTCGGTTAGCAAGCCGTGAAGCGCCCTCATGCGGCGGCGGAAAATTAACAACTCGGGGCGTTCTTCGCAGAGCCGTTCGAGTTCCGCGGCTTCGAAGGCGGAGGATTCGCCTAGGACCCAGGCGACGATGCGGGCTTCGACCGGTTCGTCGCCGATGGTGTCGAATGGAGTGTCTTTCATTTGAGATTTGGGATTGGGGATTGGGGATTGGGGATTGGGGATTGGGGATTGGGGATGAATATTTGAAATCTACTATCCCCTATCCCCTATCTCTTATCTCTTATCTCTACTATCAGCCCTCAGGGCTTTCCACGCCGAGGCGGCGGAGGGAATCGGCTAGATTTTTGAGGGCGTGGTGGAGTTTGTAGCCGACGTTGCCGACGCTGAGGCCGGTGCGTTGGCTGATTTGGTCGTATTTGAGGCCGTCACGGTATTTGAGGGCGATGAGGGCGCGGTCGTCTGCGGGGAGTTCGGCGACTAACAATTGGAGGGTGCCGATGGCTTCGAGTTTACCGAGGGCTTGTTCGGGATCGGGAGTGGCGCTTGCCCATTCGCGGCCGGTGTCGAGGGGAGTCTCGCGCTTGTGATCGCGGAGGTGGCTGAGGGCGAGATTTCGAATGCAGCGGAAAAGCCAGGCGCGCGGGTGGATGACTTCGTCCCAGTGGGCGTGGAGTTTGAGGAAGGCGTCCTGGACGAGGTCTTCTGCGGTTTCGCGCTGGCCGACGATGCCGTGGGCGTAGCGGAGCAGCGGGGATTCTTCCGCGTCGAAGACCTGCCGGAGTGTGGGTTTGTCCTCCATGAGGTGGTGCGACTGGCGGAATGGAATCACCGGGTTGCTGGCGAGATCAGCCGTGGGACGGGCGCTGGCGGTGAGGGTTTCCATGAAATCGACGGGCGCGGGGTCATGCTTTCGTTGATGAAGACACGGATGCCGGGGAATTCTTAGAAAATAATTGGGGACGCCGCGAGAAAGTAGTCGAGGACTTCAGTCCGGTCTTCTGAGGGAGAAAGAGTGCGATGAAGAACGGACTGAAGTCCTCGACTACTTTGGCTTGTCAGGGATTGGGCGGGTGGACAGCTTGGCAGCTCATGAAGCGAGTGATCATCCATACCGACGGTGGCTGTAAGGGGAACCCGGGACCGGGCGGGTTCGGGGTGGTGATGGTGAGCGGAAAGCACCGGAAGGAGCTGTCGGCGGGCTACCGGCTAACGACGAACAACCGGATGGAACTGCGGGCGGCGATTGCGGCGTTAGAAAGCTTGAGCGAGCCGTGCGAGGTGGAGTTGCACTCAGACTCGAAGTATGTGATCGACGCGATTTCCAAGAAATGGATCGACGGCTGGAAGAAGCGAGGTTGGCAAAAAGCGGACAAGCAGCCGGTGAAAAACCGGGACTTGTGGATCCTGCTGCTGGCGGCGATGGGCACCCACAAGATCGACTGGCGGTGGGTGAAGGGGCACGCCGGGCACCGGGAAAACGAGCGCTGCGACGAGCTGGCAAACATCGCGGTGGTGGGCAGAAATTTGCTGGAGGATGTGGGATTCCAGGCCAGCGCGGACCGCTAGATTCACCATGGAGAAGGAGCGGAAATCACGCTGGGCAGCGCGCTGCGGGGTGTTTGGTGATTTGCCGACGCGGCTGATGTTGCACGCGCTGCGGGTGGTGCCGTGGTTCTTGGAGCCGGTGCTAACTGGCTGTTGGACTTTGGTTTTCTTTGCAGTCGCCCGGACGCATCGGCGGGCGGTGGCGGGAAATTTGCAGGTGCTGCATCCCGGCTGGGGCGCGTGGCGTGGGACGCTTGGGGCGTGGCAGGTGTTTTGGAATTTCGCGCTAACTTTTGTGGATGCGCAACGCTGCGAATCCGGGACGGGTGCGGTGGACTGGGCGGTGGACGGGCTGGCGGAACTCGAAGATTTGGCGAAGCGGCAAGAGGGCTGCATCATTCTAACGGCACACATGGGCAACTACGACATCGCCGCGCCGGTGTTCGCCTCGCGCATCAAGCGGACGCTCTACACGGTCCGTGCGCCGGAACGCGAGCCGGAAACCCAACAACTCCGCGACGCGGAAATCCGCCGCAAAGAGGCGTGCAACCCGAATTTCCGCACGCTCTACAACGAGGACGGGAACCTGCTAGGCATCGAGCTGGCACGCTTGTTAGGCGAAGGTCATATTGTGGCGGTGCAGGGCGACCGAGTGATTTTCGACGTTTCCCCGATGGATGTGGAAGTGGAGCCGGGGCTGATGATGCGCTTGCCGAAGGGGCCGTTGTTCCTCGCGCGGGCGACCGGCGCACCGTGTTTCCCGCTGTTCATCGTGCGCGACGGCTGGCGGCGATACCGGGTGCTGGTGCAGCCCGAGGTGAAACTGCCGCCGAGGAAGCGCGGGGTGGCTGACGACGCCGCCACGATCTGGGCGGCGACAATCCTCGCGGTGGTCCGGACACATTGGCGGCAGTGGTATGTGTTTGAGCCGTTGCTGACGCGGGTGCCAAGAGCCGGAGGGTGAAATTTCGGGAAGGGTGCCGACCTATTGATTGCAATTTTTTTCCAAGAAAACCCATCCTGCCGGGTCATCTGTTTGGAGAAAATCCCACCACCGCCCATGAAAGCCATCCTCCTGCTGCTGTGCCTCATCCTCTGCGCCGACGCGGGAAACACCCTTCCCATAAAAACCGAATCTGGCGCGAAGTCCCCGGTGCCAACCGGTGCGGAGGTCAGCCTAAAACTCCCGGAAAAGGTTAGGCTAGGCGATGCAATCCCCGGCATCTTCACGGTGAGAAATACCGGTGCCGAGCCATTTGAAATCTCCACCGGCGGCGACTATCGCGGGACGGGTTTTCCCCTGCGCTTGAAAATCCGCGTAAGCGACGCGCAGGGCGGTGCGCTGCCGGATGCGAGCGACGGGCTGCAGGATTTTGGCGGTATGATGGGTTCCAACAAAATCGAACCCGGAGCCGCATTCGACATCACCTTCCCGCTGGTCGGCTATGTCACCTTCCCCGGCGCGGGGATCTACAGGGTCGAGGCCTGCCACGATCTGGGCTGGCTGGTGGACAACGCCCGTCCGCACCCGGTGGCCAAGGCGCGAATCGAGATCGTCATGCCGACGGCAGATAAGGCCACTGCCCGTGTGCGTGATCTCTGTGCTGGCGATGATCGTGAGCGGCTCTTCCAGTTAGAGAAACTCCAGAATGGCGTGTTCCTGCCCGCCCTCATCCGGGAGGCGGAGGCCGGTCATGCCAACGCGGTGACGGGTATTGCCGGGATCTCTGGAACGGCTGCATTCGAGGCGCTGCTTCACCTGTTGGAAGATCCGTCAGCCGATGTCGTCAAAGCTGCGGGAAACTCGTTGAAGTGGCGGCTGCCATCCATATCCGCCCCGGACAAACCCGCCTTCCCAGCCTGGAAGGACAAAAGCACCGCGCTTCAAGACTGGGATCCTAAATACCGCGAAGCCCTGCTCAAATCCGCACTCGCCCTCCTCCACAGCAAGGACAGCGCCGCCGTGGAACTCGGCGCGTCCTTCATCCACGCCCAGGGCGAAGCCACCCACGCCAGTGCTTTGTTAGAAGCTACCCAGACCGCGCTCGACGGACCTTGGGAAATCCGTTCTGGAAAAGGAGCCAACGTGCTCGATCCGCCACCACCACTGCGTAGCATCATCGCAG
>JAYTEI010000093.1:0-8824 GCA_043735445.1 Akkermansiaceae bacterium
GAGCGCCACGAATACGAGAAATTGATCGAACCGTGGCTTCACAAAACGCTGGATTGCCTCCAGAGCGCCCTCGCCGACGCCGGGGTGACGGCGCACGAGCTGGACAAGGTCATGCTCGTCGGCGGAGCCACCCGCACGCCCTTCGTGCAGGAATTGCTGCTGCACAAACTCGGCATGGAGCCGCGCCACGAGATCAATCCCGACCTGGTCGTGGCCATGGGAGCTGCCATTCAGGGCGCGGCCCTCGCCGGGCAACCCGCGCCCGCGATCCTCATCGATATTTCCGCCCACACTTACAGCGTGCTGGCTCTGGTGGAACAGGGATTCATGGGCGGGGACCTCGCTTGCTGCCCGGTCGTCCGCCGCGGCACCGCCCTGCCGGTCACCAAGGGCGAGCTTTTCACCACCAACCACGACAATCAGAAAGAGGTGCTGATCCAAGTCTATCAGGGAGAGAGCGATTTGCCCGAGGAAAACCTGCGGATCGGCGAGTTCCGGATCGAGGGACTGTCCAAGGTTCCGGACGGAAACGAGATCATCGTGCAATTCCGCATCGACCTCAGCGGCCTGCTCACCGCCACCGCCACTGAGAAATGCACCGGCCTCGTCAAATCCGTCACCATCGACACCGCCGGCCAGCACCGCATCAACCTCGATGCCGCGCGCACCAATCTGGCCGCGTTGTTCGACGAGCAGGAGTCTGCGAGTGAAAATTTCCTACCGGATGACGCCGGTGCCGTCATTGAGGTCGATGAGCTTGACGATTCCGCCAGCCTGCTGGCCTCCGCCAAAAGCCTGCGCAACCGGGCGCGCAAAGTGATCGACCAAGGGGTGGCCGAGTCCGATGCCGCCGCCATTCAGGCAATCCTGGCGGAAGTCGCCCCGGCGATCGAAGCGCGGGACTGGCAGGATCTGAGAGAGACCCTGGACACCTTGAGCGACCTGTTGTTTTACCTTGATGATTGACCGTCCCGTCCGACGTTCGGCGCAGGGTATGGAATAAACCAGCATCCCGCAGCTCTGATCCGAAATGAAAAGCCACCCACTCATCGTCATCCTTTGCGGCGTATTCTCCTTTGCCGCCTGCACCGCCGAGGACAAAAAGAAAACAGTTATGGAAACCCGCCCCGAAGCCCCTGCCGAACCCGCCGGAAAAGTCGTCAAGACCGATGCCGAATGGAAAAAACTTCTAACTGCTGAGCAATACCATATCTTGCGCGAGTCCGGTACCGAGCGCGCCGACGGGCAGGTTTACAAAGAATTCAAACAACAAGGAAAAGGCACCTATCACTGCGCCGGGTGTAACGCGCTGTTGTTTTCCTCCGAGCAAAAGTTTGATTCCCACTGCGGCTGGCCATCTTTTTACGATCCGGCCAAGGCCGAAAACGTGGTCCTCAAAAAAGATGTTAGCATGGGCACCACCCGCACTGAAGTCACCTGCGCCAAATGCGGTGGCCACCTCGGCCACGTCTTCGAGGGTGAAGGTTACAAGACACCCACCGACCAGCGGTATTGCATCAACGGCGGCGGCTTGATTTATGTGCCCGCCAAGGACGAGCCTGCCAAAAAGTAATTGGTCGTTCTACTCAATCCAACTTTGGCCCGCCCATGAAGCATTTGTTCCAAGCCCGCAATGTCGAGGAAGATGCTGAAATTCAAGTGCTCAAGAGCGGCCTCGAGGAGGCGGGCATGCCATGCATCGTTCGCAACGAAAATCTCGCAATTGCCAGAGGAGAAATTCCGTTTTCGGAATGCTTCACGGAGTTATGGGTCTTGAATGACGAGGATTACCCGAAGGCGCTTGAGCTCGTTAAGAGCTGGCGGGAAGCTAAAGGCTCCGCACTGGCGTCTTGGGTTTGTCCAAGTTGCCAGGAAACCCTCGAAGGCCAGTTCACATCGTGTTGGCAATGCGGAAGGGAGCGTGAAGCCGGTGACGCAACTCCTTTACCCCACCTGCCGGTCTAACCGGCCTTAGCTACCCGCGTCTTGAGTCTGGTGGAAGTTCAGCCTGATTTGGTTATCCCGACGGGGGCTACCGAGGTTGGCCCGGGATCGCTCCTCAACCTTGCGCGAATTTCCACGATCCTTTCCGGGATTGAAAAGCAGATTGTGGAGATCCAACCCTCAAAGGCATTCCGCTGAGGCGCAGGGGCATGAGATCTTTTCCAATCCCCGGCAATCGATCTAGCCGACTCCGCGAGCCCGCCTCAATTACTCCTGAGCCGATGAAAAATCCCTACTTCCGAAAAGTTCCGTAGCGCATCCGTGCGACGTTGTGGACTTCACCTAGCTTGGGCGGGTAGGAGGCATCAATCCTGTCGGCAGCTTCCTAGAGAAGTTGGCCGACGAGATGAGCGGCGCGCTTGAAAATGGCGGTTCGCAGCGGACGAACAGGCGGACTCCGATCCGCCGTGGCCATGGGATGTCAATGAATCGCAGTTTACCTCACCTCATCGGCCCGTCATAGGCCCGGGCGATTCGGAAATCGCCCCTCCTTGGAAATCTCCCACACTCCGCGATTGGCGAATGCCGGAGCGGGCATTAGGGTTCCGCCGTGGCCGATGATTCATCCAGCTTCGATCTTCCCATCCAGCTTCAAGGCAAGTTGCTGCTGGCGGATCCGTCATTGCGCGATGGCACGTTTCACCGCTCGGTGATCCTGCTTGCGGAGCACAAGGCGGACGAAGGAGCGTTCGGCCTGATCCTCAATCAGCCGACTGGCAAAACGGTCGGCGATTTCCTACAAGGCGACGATTTCGCGCCGCTGCGGCAGCTCCCGGTCCATAACGGCGGGCCAGTTTCCCAAGACCAGCTCACATTTTCGTCGTTCTGGTGGAGCAAGAAACAAGGCCTGCGCTGGGCGATCCGAATTTCCGCCGAGGATGCCGTGACCCACGCCCGCCGGCCGGGACGGATCGTGCGGGCCTTCGTCGGCTACTCGGGCTGGACCGCCGGGCAGTTAGAAGGTGAACTGCGGCAGAGCTCGTGGATCGCCGCCCGTCCGCAGGCCGATTTGTTAGGGCAAGAGCACGACCGCAGCTTGTGGGCCGAGCTGTTACGCCATCTATCACCTCTCCACCGCATTTTGGCTGAGGCTCCAGACGACCCGACGCTCAACTGAATTTTTCCTCGCACCCATGTTAGAATCGCCTCTTGTTTTCAGCCCCATCCCGGAAATCATCGCGGAATTCGCCGCCGGTCGTCTTGTCATCATCGCGGACGACCCGTCCCGCGAAAATGAAGCGGATCTAGCCGGCGCTGCCTCGCTTTGCACGCCGGAAATGGTCAACTTCATGGCCGTCCATGCCCGCGGCTTGATCTGCGCACCGCTCACCGCCGAACGTGCCGAGCAGTTAGAGCTGCCGCAAATGACCCGCCGCAACCGCGAAGGCCACAAGACCGCCTTCACTGTGAGCGTCGATGCAGCGGAAGGAATCACCACCGGTATTTCCGCAGCGGATCGCTCGCTCACCATTCGTCTGTTAGCCGACCCGGCGGCTAAGGCGGAAGCGTTCGTGCATCCCGGCCACGTTTTCCCACTGCGGGCCGTGAAAGACGGAGTGCTGCGGCGGACCGGCCACACCGAGGCGTCGCTCGATCTAGCAGGTCTCGCCGGACTCCCCCGCGCGGCGGTGATTTGTGAAATCATGAACGACGACGGCACGATGGCCCGCGTCGGCCAGCTCGGCGACTATCAGCAGCGCCACGGCCTCAAAGCCTGCACCATCGCCCAGCTCATCGAATACCGCCGCCGCTCGGAGAAATTGATTCTCCGCGAACAAACGGTGAAAATGCCGACCGACTTCGGTGAGTTTGACTGCCATCTTTATCGGATCACCACCGACGGCAGCCACCACCTCGCGCTGAGCAAGGGCATCATCGACCCGGAAAAACCCACCCTCGTCCGCGTCCACTCCGAGTGTCTAACGGGCGACGTCTTCCACTCCCAACGCTGCGATTGCGGCGGCCAACTCTCGGCGGCACTTGAGCACATTTCCAACGACGGCGGAGTCCTGTTATATCTCCGCCAAGAAGGCCGCGGCATCGGCCTGCCCGCGAAAATCCATGCTTACAAGCTTCAGGAGGAAGGTCTCGACACCATCGAAGCTAACGAAAAACTCGGCTTCGGCTCGGACCTCCGCGACTACGGCATGGGTGCCCAAATCCTCTACGACCTCGGCGTCCGCAAGATGCGCCTGCTCACTAACAACCCAAAGAAAGTCGTCGGCCTCGAAGGCTATGGCTTAGAAATCGTCGAGCAACTCCCGATCAGCCTGCCCTCCAATCCGCACAACGAGAAATACCTCGAAACAAAGCGGACGCGGATGGGACATACGCTTTAGGAGCTCGGCCCAAATTAAGTCTATATTTTAGGCATCATTGCTATCGCGACTTCTGGCCTGATGATGATCGATCATTTACTCAAGTCTTTGAGGCGGGGTGGATGCCTATATAAGCTATGCCCCATGCTTGATCAAGTCTCCACAGTGTCTGATCATTATTTCCATGACCGACAGTCAAAAAAAACTGAACGCAACGTCGATTTAATTTTGTCGGAGTTTCTGGTGCCTGATTTTCCCGTAAATTCCCCTCGACCCGAGCGGTTTACGAGACATCTTGGCGGACCATGAATATGAAACCATTCGTAACAACCTGCGCCGCGTTAGTGGCCCTGTATTGCTCTGGAATCGCTGTCGCCGGGGGCGAAGGTTGGTCCTCAGATTTCGAAGCAGCCAAGAAGCAAGCTGCGGAATCCAAGAAGGACTTGCTGATCGACTTCACCGGCTCCGATTGGTGCAGTTGGTGCATCAAGCTGCACAAGGAAGTTTTCAGCCAAGATCCGTTCAAAGCGGGCGTGAAGGATAAGTTTGTCTTGGTTGAGTTAGATTATCCCAAAGATAAATCCAAACTTTCTGCGGCGACTCTCAAACAGAACGAAGAACTCGCGAAAAAATACTCGATCAGCGGCTACCCGACCATTTTACTAACGGATGCGGCGGGCAAGCCATTCGCCGCGACTGGCTATCAGGCAGGTGGCCCCGAGGGATATGTGAAACACCTCGACGCACTCCGGGCGAAGAAAGCAGTGCGTGATGAATCCTTCACCGCCGCCGCCAAGGCCAGCGGGGTGGAAAAGGCCAAAGCCCTCGTGGCCGCGCTGACCGCCATGGGCTTGGAGGACGAGATGATTTCTAACTTCTATGGCGACGTGGCTGAGCAAATCAAAGCCGCCGATCCCAAGGATGAAACCGGATTTAGCAAAGCATCCGGCGTGAAAGTCCGGCTCGCGGCGATCCAGAGTGAGTTGAGTATTTGTGCCAAAAAGAATGATCACGAAGGAGCTCTAGCAGTGATGGAAAAGGCGCTCAAGGAAGGCGGATTCGACACGGAGGAAACTCAGAAAATGATGATCACCCGCGCCATGATCCTCGGCAAGTTGAAGAAATTCGACGAGGCAATCAAGGCCATGGACGAGGCGAAGGCCGTCGCCCCCGATAGCCAGATGGCCGCCGCAACCAGCGGCATCAAGGTGAAGCTCGAAGCGGATAAGAAGGCGGCTGAGGCGGCCAAGTAAGTTTACCCGCCGTTAGAATTTCTTGGCGCGGCTGGCATTTTCTCCATTCTCCGGTCATGCGCTTGGCTTTGTGGTTTGTAGTCCTGGCCGCACTCGTCTTGGGAGCGTGGCTGATCTGGGGCGGGAAATGGGACGACCAATTCACCTTCGCCGGCAGCGTGAAATGGCTGGAGAGCGCCGGGCCATGGGCGTGGGTAGCGGGGATTTCCTTGCTCGTCGGCGACCTCGCTTTACCAGTGCCGGGCACCATCGTGATCTCCGCGCTAGGCTATGTTTACGGCACCCTGTTAGGCGGAGTGATCGCCTCAGTCGGATTGATCGCCGCCGGAATGTTAGGCTATGGCTTGGGCCGACTGTTCGGAGAGAAATTCGCGCGCCGCTGGTTAGGTGAAGGGGATTATGACAAGGGCGCACGGCTATTCGCCAAATGCGGTGGCTGGGTGGTGGCTCTGTCGCGGGCCTTGCCGATTTTACCGGAGGTCATTTCTTGCACGGCGGGACTCGTGCGAATGCCGTTCAGACGCTTCGCCATCGCACTTGCCTGTGGCAGCGTGCCGATGGGATTTCTGTTTGCTGCGATCGGCAAGGCGGGCCACGCGGCACCGGGTTGGGCATTCGGCTTGAGCTTGTTAGTGCCCGCGCTGTTGTGGCTAGTGGCTAGCCGGATCGCCCGCTGAATATCCGACCTTGAGTCGTCGCTGGGATGTCGCAGATTCGCGCCGTGAGAATTGAAATCATCAACACCGGCACCGAACTTCTGCTAGGAAACACGCTCAACACCCACGGCGCGTGGTTCGGCCGCGAGTTGTTCAAGCTCGGCCTGCGGATTTCCCGCCAGACCACCGTGCCCGATGGCGATGCCATCCGCGACTCGCTCCAAGAAGCCATCGCTCGGGCGGATGCCGTGATTGTGACCGGCGGCTTGGGACCGACCAGCGACGATCTAACGCGCGAAATCACCGCCGAGGTGCTGGGCTTGGAATTGATCACGGATGAAGCGGCGCTGCGGTCGTTAGAAAACTTTTTTGCCCTCCGTGGCAGACCGCTGGTGGATGCGAATCTCAAGCAGGCGCTCTGCCCGGTGGGCGCGGACTGCCTTGCGAATCCGAACGGCACCGCGCCCGGCATCTATGTCCCGCCGCGGCTGAATGGTCGGTCTAACTGTGCGGTGTTTCTGCTGCCCGGCCCGCCGCGTGAACTCTATCCGATGTATCACGCAGAGGTCGTGCCCCGCTTGGCAGCCTTGGCCGGAGTGGAGGCTTTCAACGACGCGCTGGTGCTCAAATTTACCGGCATCGGCGAGAGTGATTTCCACGCTGGGATCGACGACCTGTTAGCCGCAGTCCCCGGTTTGGAATACGGCTACTGCGCCCACATCGGGGAAGTCGATCTGCGCTTGATCGGCGACGAGGCGGCGTTGGGAAAAGGCCGGGAAATCGCGCTCACAAGGTTTGCGCCCAATCTGATTAGCGACGACGGCGCATCGCTGGAGATGACTGTGGTCGGCTTGCTCAAGGAACGCGGCATGACATTCGCGACGGCGGAAAGCTGCACCGGTGGCCTCATTTCTAACCGCATCACCAACGTGCCCGGAGCGAGCGATGTGTTTACCCATGGATTCGTGACGTATGCCAACGAGGCGAAGACCTCCATGTTAGGAGTGCCGCCGCAGGAGATCGAAGCGCACGGCGCGGTGAGTGAAATCGTCGCCCGCGTGATGGCCGAAGGAGCACTCCGCGCAAGTGGTGCGTGCATCGCGGTGTCAGTGACTGGCATCGCCGGTCCCGGCGGTGGCACTGAGGAAAAGCCGGTGGGCACCGCGTGGCTCGCCGTCGCGGTCAAAGGCGGTGAAACTGATTCCTTCCGAGTCTATCATCCCCGCAATCGCAAGGACTTCAAACTCGCTGTTAGCCAAGCGGCGCTTGAGGCGGTTAGGCGGCGTTTGAAGGCGATCCAATAGGGGGGAAGAGAGGTCTCCTCCCTTCGCGTGAGCGAGACGTCCATGCCCCTTAGCGGGGGATTTCCTGCGAGCGTTTCCTCAATCGCAGATTCAGGGACAAACACTATCTGACGGAGAATGCGCGACTTCCGTTGTTTCCTTCGTCAAGGTTTCGGGCCATCCGCAGGCTTCTCGCCGCCTTCCGCTTCGAGTTGCCTAGCGTCGCCTTTAAAACGGAACCTCGCGCTGCCCTATGGCTCTTGCATCGTCGGTCGATCCATGTCAGCCATTTCCCCGCAGCCGCCGCCAATCCGCAACGCTCCCGAACAGGAAGTCCTCTCTTCTTTTCAGCCTTTCAGCATCCACCACCATGTTTTCCTCACTCTCCGACAGCCTCGATAAAACGTTCCGCAACCTCCGTGGCGTGGGCCGTATCTCGGAAAAAAACATCGCGGACGCGCTGCGCGAAATCCGCATCGCGCTGCTAGAGGCGGATGTGGAATTCGGCGTGGCCAAGGACTTCATCGCCAAGGTGAAGGAAAAAGCCCTCGGCGAGGACGTCCTCAAGTCGATCAAACCCGGCGAGCAGATCGTCAAGATTTTCCACGACGAACTCGAAGCGTTGTTAGGCGGCGACCAAGCCCCGCTCGATCTCAATCCGCCCGCCCGGATTCTGATCTGTGGCTTGAATGGCGCGGGAAAAACGACCACCTCGGCGAAGCTGGCGAACCGCTTAAAGAAGGAAGGTCGCCGCCCGCTGCTGATCGCCTGCGATCTCTATCGGCCCGCCGCCATCGACCAGTTAGCCGTGCTCGCGAAACAGATTGATGTGCCCTGTTATACGCCCGATGCCAGTGAGACGGATGTTGTAAAAGTCGCGGGCGACGCGCTTGTCTGGGCGGAGAAACAGCAAGGCACCGTGCTCATCTTCGACACCGCCGGCCGCCAGGAAATCGACGAGCGGCTCATCGCCGAACTCAAGCGGTTGCATGATTTCGTCAAGCCGAAGGAAACCTTGTTAGTGGCCGATTCCGCGACCGGCCAGCAGGCAGTTTCAGTTGCCCAACATTTCGACAACGCGGTCGGCATCACCGGTATCATCCTCACCAAGCTCGATGGCGACGCCCGCGGCGGTGCGGCGCTGTCGATGCGCGCGGTCACCGGCAAGCCGATCAAGTATGCCGGCGAGGGTGAGAAGTTAGATCAGCTATTCGAGTTTCACCCGAGCCGCATGGCCGATCGGATTCTCGGCATGGGCGACATCGTCGGCATGGTCGAGCAAGTCGCCGACAAGGTGAACGAAGCCGACG
>JAYTEI010000094.1:0-8789 GCA_043735445.1 Akkermansiaceae bacterium
GTGCCGAGGTTTTCAACACGCAGCGCCGGGATGGCAGGTGGATGATCTGGCCGCGAGACCCATTCCACGACATCCCCGAGGTAGTTGTGGCGGGCTGAGCCAATGGAATTGTTTTCCCACGCCGCGTCGCCAGTGGGTGAATGCCACTCGATGATGCAGCGGCCATCGTCCCAGACTTGCTTTCCGGGCGTTAGATTGGTGGCGGCAAGCTGGAACCGGAGGTGCAGCAGGTCGATGGCTTGCATCCCAGGCAAGTCGAGGCGCGTCGCCATGGACCGGGGATGAAGCGGATCCACTCGCAAGCGCAAGCGAGGCCGTGTCTCGGGGCCGAGCCATTCGGCGCCGGGGAGTTGATCATGCCGAGCACGAAGGTCCGCGAGGCGGATGGTCGGAATCCCCGGTGAGCGCTCGAAGCGGTGCTGCCAAAGCAAATAGATCGCCGCCACGAGGGTCAGAAAGGTAAGCGGCAGGATGTAGCGGCGCATTGCAGGCGCTAGGAATCACGTCACTCGTAGGTTTCCAACCAAATTCCCGCGGATTTACGGGTGTCCAAAACCATTAGGTGGTTATTCACAATCCGCGATTGCAGCGGAGGGATTTATAGCGATTCTACTCCCCCTCCGGTTTCCCAATTTCAGCCGCTCCCTCACCCACCTCGCATGGCAATCAGCCGCAAAGATTCTTTCACGATTCAGGTTCTTCAACTGACCGACGCGCTGTTGGTATGGGTTGCATTTTGGTTAGGCGGAATTTTCCGAGTCTGGCTCGGCTTGGCCGGTCCCGATGAGAGTTTGCTGCAGTCGATGAATTGGGTGCTCTACATAGCGGTCCCGTTCACGCCGCTGGTGCTGGAGGGGTTTGGTTTTTATGATCGCCTGAGGCACAAGCCGACGAGTGCGGCGATGTGGCAACTGACGCGGGCGCTGGTGGTGATCGTTTTGATCGTGAGCATTTTCGCGGTTTTCGCGAAGGTTGTGGAGGCGAGACGGTTGGTGCTCGGTCTCGGGCTGATTTTCATTTTCCTGCTGCTGCTGGTGCGGGACCGGATCACTCATGTGTGGTTGAAAAAGAAGACGGCGAGTGATTCCACCAAGGAACGGATCGTCATTGCCGGGTCGAGAAATGAAATGGCGGAATTATTTTCCGAAATAGATCCAGAGATCACGGCGGATTGGAAGGTGGTCGATCATTTCGACTTGGGCACGCGCGAGGTTCACGAGTTATTCGCGCTGCTGAAGGAGCAATCCGTGAGCCGGGTGCTATTTTCGGCGAAGAATACGGAGTTCGAAAAAGTGGCGCGGGCGGTGGAAGCTTGCGAGCTGCAAGGAGTGGAGGCGTGGATCGCGGCATCGTTCATCCGCTCGCAGATTGCGCGGCCCGTCTTCGATGCGATCGGCAACAAGCCGATGCTGGTCTTGCGGTCCACTCCGGAGCTGTCGTGGGAGCTGCTATGCAAGGAGCTTTTCGACCGGATCGGCGCGGGACTGGCGATCATCATTTCCTCACCTGCGTGGATCGTCGCGGCGCTGGGCATCATGATTAAGAGTCCGGGCGCACCCGTATTTTTCTCACAGATGCGGGCTGGTCGGTACGGCCAACCGTTCCGCATGTGGAAATTCCGGACAATGGTGGCGAACGCGGATAAAATGTTAGATCAAATTAAAGAAGACCACGGCAACCAGATGGAGGGACCGGTTTTCAAGCTGAAACACGACCCGCGGATTTTCCCATTCGGCGCGATGCTGCGGAAATTCAGCATCGATGAGCTGCCGCAGCTTCTCAACGTGTTGCGCGGCGAAATGAGTCTGGTAGGTCCCCGCCCGTTGCCGGTCTATGAAGTGGAGGCGTTCTGCGAACTTTCCCACCGCCGCCGCTTGAGCGTGAAACCCGGCATCACCTGCGAGTGGCAAGCGGGTGGCCGCAATACAATCACCAGCTTCGAGGAATGGGTGGCGATGGACCTCCGCTACATCGACAATTGGTCGCTGTGGTTAGATGTTAAAATTTTGATTCGAACGATACCCGCGGTGCTCTTCGGCAAGGGCGCGGCTTGAATAAAAAGCTGCAAGGTTGTGCGCAGAGACTGCTTAATTTCAGCATTTCAGTTTTTTCATCGATGTCCGCTTTCTCTTCGGTTTTTTTGGTCATCGCGCTGGTGTTGGCGGTGGGGATAGGGCCGCAGACGCGGCCTTGGACGTGGGGTCCGGCGATGTTAGCGCTGGGGATTTCTGTGGTGGCGGCGTTGCCGGTGTTTTGGAAAAAAACTCGGCTAACATCTGATTTTGGGATGCTCGCTTACGGCACGGTGGTGGCGGGTTGGTATGCTTGGCGGGCTTGGAATTCGCCGGTGGCGGAACTGGGAATGGCGGACGTGATGTTGCTGGCCGGAGTGGTCGGCAGCTTCATCAGCGTGCGGGCGATCGAAGGCAATGTGACCGCCGAACGAGTCCTGATTTGGAGTTTCGCCCTGCTGTTAGCGGCGAATGTGGCGGTGGTGGGGAAACAGGTGGTCGATCCTTCGTTCGCGCCAGTTTTCCGCTCGCGGGCCGCAGAATTTCCCTCAGGATTTTATGCGCACTACAATGAAGCGGCGAATTACCTCATCGCCTCGTCGCTGTTCGTGGCGGCGGCGGCGTTGTTCGGAAGGCAAGGAGCGGCCACCCGGATCGCTTGGGGTTTGATTGCGGCGGGCGGGCTGGCGGCGGTTTATTACACCCGCTCGCGAGGCGGCATCTTGGGTGCGGCGGTCGGCGGTGGAGTGTTTGTGGCGGCGGCACTGATGATCGGCCAACGTCAGAAAGCCCGCTGGTTTGCCCCGGCATTGATTGCGATCCCTTTCTTCGGTTTGGGACTGGTGGGGTTTCTATATCTGGGTTGGCAGGGTTCGCAGGAACTGCGCCAATCCGGAAGCGGGATCGCGGGAATGATGGATAACAACAGCCGGTTGTTTCTGCTAGGGATCGCGCTGTCGTGCATCGGCCTGCATCCGTTAGTCGGCGGCGGCAGCCGGAGCTACAGTTGGGAAAGCTTCGGGTTCTTTGAAGGCAAGCTGCAAGGGGACTCCATCACCCACTTGCCGGAGCAGGTTCACAACGAACTGGTCCAAGCCGCCACCGACTATGGCATCATCGGTGCGGGGTTGTTGATGGGCTTGTTAGGCGCGCTAGTGGTCGCCGCCGTGGTGCGGATCCTTTTTTCGGAAACTTCGGGGGACAGAGATTCCAGCGACGTCTGGCGTCTTGGCGGGCTGGCGGCGCTGGCGGGCATGTTTGTGCAGTCGTGCTTCAGCTTCGTGTTCCATTTGTTTCCGGGAGCGATGCTGCTAGGGATTTGCCTAGCGGCGATGTCCCGCCCGGCGGCCACGCGCGGGCGGCGGCGGCTGGTGCTCGGATCGAAAATCCTGCTATCCGTCGCGGCAGTGGCGGGCGTTTTGGTTCTCATTCCGTGGGGATGGAAGGGAAGCCAAGTGACTCGGGTTTTGTGGACGAGCTATTTCAGCAAAATGCCGATCACTTCGAATGAATCCAGGACCGACGCACTAACGGAAGCGATCCATCTCTGGCCGCAATCCACCTTTTTCATGGAGCGCGCGGCGATCTTCCAAACGGCGGCAGCGGAGGGGGGAGCAAATGAAGCCAGCGAGCGGGCGGTCCGCGATTACGAGCAAGCGGAACGATTTCACCCCTACGATCCCGGCCCCGCGATCAATCGCGCTAACTCACTGAGCCAACTCCAACGCGATGCGGAAGCGGAGCAAGCCTACGAGCGGGCGATCCGCCTGCAGGGCGGGATGGAGCCGGCATTCCGCAGCCACTTTTCGCTGGCCAATCATTTCATGCGCAAGGGGCTTCGCGAGTTCAAGGCCGAGGAGCCAAGCGCGACCCTCGCGACGCTGGAAACCGCCGAGCAGGAAATGGAGAAAGCCGTGGAAATGATGCCTTGGTTGATCCCTGACATGAATGATTCGCGCGTTGCCATCCACGAAAGCTTAGGTGCCGCCCGCGAGGCTAACGGAGACTATCAGGGAGCACTGCGGGCGTATGACTTCGCCGCCACCTTGACTAACGGATCACGAGTCAACTATCGCGCAGCAGTCGTCGTCCGAAAAATGGCGGACGTGTTATGGAAAAGCCGTCACCCATCGGAGGCGCTGGGATATTTCATCGAGGCGAGACGACGGATCGGTATGAGCGGGGAAACTCCCGCAAATGTCACCCCGAGCCAGCGGCTTGAGTATCTCGCCTATCTGGACAAAATGATCGTCTTTCTCACCGGAGCGAAAGTGGAACCCATCCCCTTTCCCGTAAAATAATCTCGGCTCAGCGGGTGATTTGATCCCAAGTGATTTGCTTCTCGGAGAACTCCATTAGAAATTTCTGAAGCTTCGAGTCGGCCTCCGCCTCGCTCACTTCCTTTTCAATATAGGGCACTTTTCCATACCACATGGAAACGGAGGCATATGCCCAGCGCTGGTCCATCCCTCGCACCAGCCGGTCTTTGATATCGATGAAGGTCCGGCCGAGGTGATCGTTGGTCACATGATCGTGGCCGACGAAAAAGTAATAGGTCAGGCAGTTGTACTTCACATACTCCTCATGCTCCTTGTTGGCCTGATTTCTAACCGACTGAATCGAAACCAGCCGCTTGGCCGCGAACTGGCGGCCGTTGGACAGCTTGAGGGTCCGTTCGCTTGAAGAAGTGATGTTATGGCCTTGGGACGGCATGCATCGCTCCGGGCGGTGGATCGAATTGTTAATGTCCGCCCCTGAGAGGACGATCGAAAGCTGCACGACGTCCGGGACGGGATTGCCGTAGCGGTTGATTTCGCCGGGACGGGCGCTGAAACAGATTGCTTTCGAGAATTCGGTGTCGGGTGCGAGGGTCTTGATTTCACTTTCGGTGGCGTATTGCTTTTCCAGCGACCAGGCACCTGAAGCGTCCGGTAAAGCCATGTTGACTGCGGATTGCGCGACCGCGCCGACCTTGGGCAAAAAGTAAACCGCACTCATCGTGCCTCCCAGGAACAGCGGCAGCAGCCACACTTTGCTTTTCATGATTCAGGGAGAAAGGTTTTGGATTGATCGGGACGAGTGACCACGACCCGGCGGAGGCGGCGTTGACGGGCCTTCTTCCATGGCAAGCCGCCTTCGAGCACGGAATGGATCGCCAGCAGGAGCATCAGTGAAAACGGATAGAACAACAGCAATCCCGACCAATCGTGCCAAGTGGTGCTCGCCCATTCCGCGTTGCCATACTCGGCGATTACAAAGATCGAAATCACCCGCAGCGCGTTGCCAACAATCGCCAGCGGGAATGCCGCTAGAAACAACAGCACCTTTTTCCAAAGTGCCATCTTCGCGATGTAAGCCCAAGTCGCGGAAATCATTAGCAGCGCCATCAGCGAGCGGATTCCGCTGCACCCCGCGGCAATGTCCAACGGCTTCCAGTCCCCCTTTAAGGGCAGGACCTTGGTGCCTTCCACATACGTTTCCACCCCGAACAGACTCGAACCGTGATGGGCCATCGACGTGGCTAACAATTGCAATTGCGTCGTCGCCTGCTGGAAGCTCGGCAACGGGATCGCCAACCAGAAAAAGAACAGCGGGAAACTCAGCATCCTCGCCACCCGCCAGCCCCAGAGATACAGCGCGGAACCCCACAGCAGGAACGGCAGCGCTCCCATCGCGATGCGCGGCTGGAGCGTCCGGCAAGCCGCGGCGTAGAGCAATACCCCGATCAACGCGGCTAACAGACCCCAGTAACTGCCCTCGCCCGCAGCGGCCTTGAGATCCTTAAATCGATAGATGATCAGTCCCGCAATGACGAAGGGAAACAACATGCCGTGCTCATAGTCCAAGTCGTAATTCCATGCGCTCACGATCCAGGCCGTGGCCGACTCATTGCGCCCCCCGCCGTAGCGCAAATCAAACCCGTAAAACCAAATCAGAATAGCCACCGAGAATGCCAGCGAGACCCAAAAGACCATCTTTCCGGCCCCGGAATCGGGTGATTGCCGTGCGCCAGTGACTGGCTCGGATGGGTTGGATGGCATCAGTGGGGAATGGGTAGGACGAATTACGAGCAAAGTATTGCCGACCGCCCATCCGCTGTCAATGATCCGCCCGCCTGCCCGATTATTGCTATTTTGCCCATGAAAATCATCAGTGGAACCGCTCACCGCGCGCTTGCCGAGCGCATCGCAGAAAACATCGGCCAACCGCTGGCCGATGTTCACGTTTCCGCCTTCCCCGATGGTGAAACCGAAGTTCAAATCAACGAAAATGTCCGCGGAGAAGATGTCTTCATCATCCAGCCGAGCTGCCCGCCGACCAATCATAACCTGATGGAGCTGCTGATCATGGTGGACGCCGCCCGCCGCGCCAGTGCCGAGCGGATCACTGCGGTGATGCCGTTTTTCGGCTACGCCCGACAGGACCGGAAGGACCAACCGCGGGTGCCGATCACCGCCAAGCTGGTCGCCAATTTACTGACCTCCGCCGGCGTCAACCGGGTGCTCACGATGGACCTCCATGCCCCGCAGATCCAAGGGTTTTTCGATATCCCCGTGGACCATCTCTACGCGAAGTCCGTGCTCATTGGCTACCTCCGCGAGCGCCACCCAGACACTTCGAATCTAACCGTCGTGTCGCCCGATGTCGGTGGGGTGAAAATGGCCCGCGCCTATGCCGACGCCCTCGGCGCCGAGCTTGCCATCGTCGCCAAGCACCGCGTCAGTGCCACCCGCGTGGAGGCGATGAACGTGATCGGCGAGGTCGAGGGAAGAGACGTCCTGCTCGTCGATGACATGACGGAAACGGCCGGCACTCTAACTGCTGCTGCCGATATTCTCCACAAGCACGGGGCCAAGCGAATCTACGCCGGGGTTTCCCACGCGATTCTGGGCGACCTCGCCCACCAGCGGATTCGCGACTCCGCGATTGAAGAGGTCATCACCACCGATTCCGTGCCGCAAGCCGCCGGGCCAAAAGTGCAGGTTGTGGGAATCGCCCCGTTGTTAGGCGAAGCCATCCGCCGAATCCACGGCGGTCAGTCGATCACCTCGCTGTTCTCCGTTTGAGCGATTGTTCAACAATTTTTTGACAAGCTGTCATCCGCCCGCTACATCCGCCGCCCCGTACTGGGTGCAGTAATCCCCGGCGGCAACTAATACAAACGACCTCAAGTCATGGCCAAGAAGACATCTCTCAAAGCAGCGCCACGCGCCCGCACCGGCTCCGGCCGCCTCAATCAAATGCGCCGCGAAGGCTGGATTCCCTCCGTGATTTACGGCAAGGGCACCGACAACATCAATCTCAAGGTGGACGCCAAAACCTTCACGGATCTCCTTGCCCACAGCAGCTCGGAAAACATTCTCGTGAACTTGGAAATCGAAGGTCATGGCACCCGCCTCGCCTTCCTTCAATCCGTCCAGCACGACTCGCTTTCCGGCATCACGCTGCACGTGGACTTCCGTTCCATCGACGAAAACACCCCGATCACTGCCCACATCCCGACTCACCTCAACGGTGAATCCGCCGGCGTCAAAGCCGGTGGCCTGATCGAGCAATACGTCCACGCCATCGAAATCACCTGCCTTCCTAACGACCTTCCTGAAACCATTGAGGTCGATATCAGCGCCCTGCAAATTGGCGACTCACTGCACATCGGCGAGATCACCTACCCGGCCGGCGTCAAACCGACCCACGCCGCAGACGTCGTCGTCGCCCACGTCGGCAAAGCCGCCGCCGCCGTGTCGGAAGATGCAGCCGCGCCTGCCAAATAAGCGCCGTCTAGCCGTTTCCTAGCAACGCCCGGACTGCTCACGCGGCCCGGGCGTTTTCTTGAGAATGAGTTGATGGTTGATCGCGAAGAACAAGAATCTCCGCGCCTCGGTTGTCATCCTCTGCCCATCAACTATCAACTCTCAACCATCAACTCTCCTCCATGTCCTTCTCCCTCATCGTCGGCCTCGGCAATCCCGGACGGCAATATGAAGACACCCGCCACAACGTCGGCTTCATGGTGCTCGACCGACTCGCCGCTGCGGAGGGAGCTGTTTTCCAGTCCGCACCCAAGTGGCAAAGTCACCTCGCCAAGCTCCCCGGCTCCGGCACGATTTTGCTAAAACCGCAGACGTTTATGAACCTCAGCGGCCGCGCGATCCAACAGATTCTCTCGTTTCACAAATGGTCGCCCGAGCAAATGTTAGTTATTTATGATGACGTCGCCCTCCCCCTCGGCACCCTCCGCTTCCGCGAAAAAGGCTCCGCCGGCGGCCACAACGGCATAAAATCCATCCTTCAGCATTTGGGCAACGACGCCTTCCCGCGGCTCAAGCTCGGCATCGGCGGCAGCCAGCCTGGCGAAATGGTCGGCCACGTCCTTGGCAAGTTTTCCCCCGACGAAAAACCGCTTCTCGAAAACATGCTTGCCACCGCTCTGGAAGCCGTGCAGCTTGCGCGCTCCCAAGGCATCGCCACCGCGGCGCACCGCTTTCACACTCGTAACAATCCACTCCCAGCAACAGATGAGTCGCAAATATCAGGGCCTGATCGTCCTTAACACCAAGTCGCTCGACGGCACCGTCGATGAACTCGTCACTTCCGTTTCCAAGGAATTCGAAGCCGAAGGCGCCAAAATCGACAAGGTCGCCCAGCTCGGTCGCCGCCAGTTTGTTTACAATGCCCGCCACCTCGAGTCCGGCCATTATGTGAACTACACCTTCGAAGGCTCGCCCGACGTGATCACCAAGATCCAAAGCCGCCTTAAGCTCAACGGCCACGTCCATC
>JAYTEI010000095.1:0-4035 GCA_043735445.1 Akkermansiaceae bacterium
TTGAACATCCGCTGGCAATACTCTTCATCCGGCTTGTCGCGGGTGGAGAGCAGACCCGACGACGGCGTGCCGGCGACTTGCTCCAAGTTGTGGGTGGTCTCGCGCGTGAGATCGACGAAGTTTTCATCGATGATCCCGCGCACGCCGTGGACCGCGCCATAGATGGACGTGACCTGGCTGAACTTGCGGGCTTCGAGAGCGACGCCGACGATGCTTTGGTTGATCACGGGAGTGGGGCCACCCCCCTGTGCGACAAGAACTTTTCCTTCTAAACGACTCATGGGGCGGCGAGAATTGATGATCTCCCGGCAGATGCAAGCCTTGAAACCCAACTGGGGGTCCATGGATTTTTCTAGCCGGGGAATGCGGCAGCGCTGAGATTCGTCCCGGTGAAATTCAAAAATCCAGCATGTCCATGGCTGCCCGCGGTGGTGGAGATCCACGATTTCTCGATCACCCGCCGGCACGGCCATGCAAAGGGTGCGGAGTTCTATCTGGACGCCCTCTGCTACGCCCAATCCCAATGGATTGCGGGCAAACCTGCGCAAGCCATCCTCCAGCTCAACAAGGCGTGGATGGCGGATCTATCAGGCAGCGAGCCGGAGCTGCTAGCCCACTCGCCGCCCTATCAGGCACTCGCTTGGATTCTGGAAAAATCTTCTAACGGCCACTGCGGCTACCTCGGAAATCCAGTCCGCCATTTTCAACATCTCGCGAGCCGCATGAGCGGTCCCTGCGCGGAAATCCGGGCGTGGCGCGCGTGGGTTTGTTTCCACCTCGCGGAGAAAGTTTTGAATCACGCGGACTATCCTCGTGACGGGGACCAAATCGCACGCGAGGGCCTGTGGATTCCTAACCACCAGCGGGCACTCAACGAGATCGCCGCAAAGGGGTGGCCCGGTGAGTCCGCATTTTGCCCCTGATAAATCACCGTCGCCGGCGCAATAGCAAGACGGCGCTCGCCAGGCAAAGTCCGAGACTCGACAATTCCGGGACGGTGACGATGGGGTTGACCACGCCCGCTTTGGAGTAGTCGATGATGTATCCGAGGTCATCAAGACCGCCCAAGGTGGTGCGGCTGACAAAAAACGTGTTGGAGGCCCAGCCGGTCATCAGTTCGTTGGTGAAATCCATGCCGTTGTCCACGCTCACGATTCCCGTTAATCCACCACCGCCGTCGTTTTCGTTCCAATGGCCGTTGGCCGTGCCAGGGCCCCCGCCGAGCTCGACCGGGACGAAAGTGGCGGATGGCATGTTGAATTCGGTCTGCCACTGGGCTAAGGCGTTCGGCCCGGTGTATTGGCCGCTGCCTGTGTTGTAGAGATTGTAGGTCGTGCCGTTGAGGTTGTTGTTGTATGGCCACAAAGTTCCGATTCCTAAGACATGAGCCATCTCGTGCAGGACCACGCCATAAAAAGTGTTGTTGGCGATGAGGATGTCGACATCGGCGGAGTCAAACTGCATCGACCCGGTGGTCGTGTAATAAAGAGCAACCGTAGGCTGGCCGACCGGATTATTGTCATAATAGGTCGCTGTCTGCCACCCAGCGCTTCCCAGTGTCTTGCCGACTCCATCCATTGCAGGGAGGGATGCGTCGATCGTCAAACCATGCGGTGTGGGAAACCCAGAGTAGTCAGAAATCAAGTCATAGCCGGTGATCGCGGAGTTCCAATAATCAGCCGCATCAATGAAGGTCTGCCGCTGACCCGAGGTCATCGGACCGGAAAAATTCAAGCTGATCAACGAGATCGCATGAGCTGATCCTACCGCAATGGCAGACAACGAGAGGACTAAATATTTCATAAAGCCGAAACACTGCGGAAGTTTCCAACTCGCGTCAATCTAGCAACTTATCAGCAAAGACGGCTGCCTTTTCCTGTCAAATCGGCCCGGTGAGTGGGAGATCTGGCGAAGTTACAGCAGGAACTTCGACGCCTGCTCCACGTCCTTGTCGCCGCGGCCTGACAGGTTGGCGATCAGGATCGTGGACTTAGGCAGGCTTCCGGCGATTTTCGAAACATAAGCCATCGCGTGGGCGCTTTCGAGCGCGGGGATGATCCCCTCGCTGTGAGCCAACTCCTTGAATGCCGCGAGCGCTTCGTCGTCGGTGGCGTAGGTGTATTCCACGCGGCCGATGTCCTGCAGATAGGCGTGCTCGGGACCGACCGCGGCATAATCGAGCCCGGCGGAAACCGAGTGGGTGAGTTCGATCTGGCCATCGGCGTTGGCTAACAACCAGGTCTTCGTCCCTTGCAACACGCCAAGCCGTCCACCTTGGAAGCGTGCGGCGTGACGCTCAGGAAAGATCCCATCGCCGCCGGCTTCCACGCCGACCATGCGGACGTTTTCATCTTCGAGAAATGGATGGAACAAGCCGATCGCGTTTGAGCCGCCGCCGACGCAGGCGACTAACAAGTCCGGCAGCCGACCTTCCTTTTCCAAAATTTGCCGCCGCGCCTCCACCCCGATGACCCGGTGGAAATCCCGAACGATCATCGGAAACGGATGCGAACCCAGCGCGGAACCGAGGATGTAATGGGTGTGATCCACCGTGGCGACCCAGTCGCGCATCGCTTCGTTCACCGCTTCCTTGAGTGTCGCCTGGCCGGCGGTGACAGCTCTAACTTCTGCACCCATCAACCTCATGCGGGCGACGTTGAGGGCTTGCCGTTCCATGTCCACTGCGCCCATGTAAATGACGCACTCCATGCCGAAACGGGCGCAGACGGTGGCCGTCGCCACGCCGTGCTGGCCGGCTCCGGTTTCCGCGATGATGCGCTTTTTGCCGAGCCGTTTGGCTAACAGGATCTGGCCGATCGCGTTGTTGATTTTGTGGGCTCCGGTGTGGAGCAAGTCCTCGCGTTTCAGATAGATTTTCGCGCCGCCGAGCAGCTCGGTCCAGCGTTCCGCGAAATACAGCGGCGTCGGGCGGCCGCAGTAGTTGTGGAGGAGATCATCGAGTTCCGCTTGGAATGCCGGGTCCGCCTTGGCGGCGGCGTAGGCGGTCGAGAGCTCCTGCAGCGGAGCCATCAGGGTTTCCGGGACGAACATCCCGCCGAAGTGGCCGAAGTGGCCGGTGGCGTCGGGAAGCGTGGGGCTGGGAGAGGTTGCGGTGGCCATGGGCGGCGGCAGTCTCTTGCGGGATGCTGCGGGATTCAAGGGCGAATCAATTCGGCGTGCCTTCCGCGCCGATCACGAACTTGGTGCCGAGGTCGCGCAGGCTCGCTTTGGCCTCGTCGGTGCCGTCGATGATCAAGACCACCGACAGCGGTTGGGTCTGCGGGCGTTGGTATTCATCGAGTGTTTTGCGCAGCGCGATGATCGCCAACTTGAGGATCTGCCGGGTCGTTAGATCGACCTCGGGCGGGATCGCTAACTGCGAGACATTCAGCTTCACTGTCAAAACATTGTCCACCATTTCACCGCTGATGCCGACGTTGCACAGCACTAGCAGATTGGTTTCCTGAACCTTGTAGTTCGGGTTGTTAGTGGGGATCAGATGCGGGCTGCGGATCGCATCGACCAGGATCTCGGGAAACGCGCCGGTGAGTGCCATCGGCCGCGGCATCACGGAGGCTTGCAGCGCCTCGCCGATTTCCGAAATCGCCTCGTCGCCATCGGTGCCTTGAAGGCTGATAGGTTCAAAAATAGGCACCACCATGATCGACGTGGCGATGGCGGTGGCAGCGAGGAATCCACCGAGGGAAATCGTGGCTAACAAGGTTTTCATTCGCGCCAGTTTGCCAGCAAGCCTGCGGATGGCGAGGTGAAACGGGGTGTGACTGAAAGTGGCTCGCCATGCCGGATAAACTGGATGGATCCATAGAGAGAGCGCACGTTCACGTTTTCCGTTATCTTCTGCCGATGCACGCTCTGGCGGCACTCAGAGTGCCCGTATAGAGGCTATTTCCAACACAGAGGAATTTTTCCCTTGCCACGAGACGCCCCGGAATCCCATCGTCCGCCCGCGTCCGCAAGGAGCGAAAATCCGGCGTAGCTCAGCGGCAGAGCGGGTGACTGTTAATCACTAGGTCC
>JAYTEI010000096.1:0-1752 GCA_043735445.1 Akkermansiaceae bacterium
CATTTCGCCACCAGCTTCAGGCAGCGTGGGTTCTTTGAAATCCACGGGTCCGCCGAAGAACCAGAACCCGCGCTTGCGGGTGTTTTGAAAAGCTAGCGCCCGTTCTTGGCCCGTTAGAAGTGGCTTGAGATCCTTTTCACGAACTTCGACAACCTTGACTCCGGCGGGATGCACGAGATCTGCGAGTTGCGAAACTTTGGTGCTGGTGGCTGCAGAAGTCTTTTGCATGAGTGCCACTGATCCTTGGCCGATTTTACTAACAGTCGCGCACGAGACCAGTCCGCAACTCACAATGAGGGAAGGTAAGAGGATGGCCCGGGACATGGTTTTCTTACGGTGAGAGACTGGCGGAGATTATCATTTGAAATCAAGCTGTCCACCGCTCGTTTAGGAGCTGTTATCTGGCGACAAGCACTAGGAAATTCCGGACCGGGCGGTTCCATAGCGGGCGCTTGAGGATGGGGCCGGCGGTGATGGAATCGGCGATCCAGAGGTCGGACGATCTGCCGCCATCAAGATTGAGAGCGGCATGGACGGGCCAACCTGCGGGGCTGCTGTTAGCCAGTGCTTGGCCAAGGGCAGCCAAGGTGCAGGGCGAGCCACAGCCGATCCACCAGCGCGTGCCACCGTCCCACAAGATGATGCTGCGGGCGCTGGATTTGGTGGGTTCGAGACTTCTCACGGTTCGGCTGTTTTCAACTAACAGCGGTCCGGCTTGGATGAGTTCGCGCGTGGCGCTGGCACTGGTGCGCCCGAGTTTTTCCCGCCGGGCGATGGCCATAACTCCCGCCGGGTCGCGAAACCATACGCCGCTGCCGAGCGACGACGCGGAGTTCCACGCGCCGGAAATTTTTCCAGAGGATACCACCAATCCGAGCGGCGCGCCCACGGGGGTGAAAAATCCAGCGTTCACGGCGGCACTGCCTCCGAGCGAACGCGCTGCGGATTCTGAATCCGGGTAGCGGCTGCCGGGACCGTTAGGCTGATCCACGACGACCAAGTGATGGCCGCGTGAATCGAAGGCGACACCCGCAAACTCGATCCCGGAAATTCCCCTAACGGTCACTCGTGGGGAACTTGCAGGAGTGGGGGCTTCGATTTTAGGTAATACGACGGCCCTAGCAGCAGCGGTGGGTTGCACAGGCTGCGCCGGAAAACAGCCGGTGAGCGGAAGCACCACGAGCAAGCCAATGAGAAATCGCATGGCGTCACGTCGCACGTCGCGACCCGCTTGGCAAGGATGGCTCAGGCTTTGCGGATGCCGATGCCGAGCAGCGTTTGAAACTTCGGGGCTGCGGTCTCGCGGTCAGCCACGACGGTCTCGATTTGGACAAACCCGGCTTTCTCTAACATCGCGGCGAGATCGCTTTCGGAAAACCCGAGCCAGCGGTCGGCGTAGAGTTCGCGTGCTTCGTCGAAATGGTGTTGCAGCAGATCGAGGACGATCAGCCGCCCGCCGGGTTTCAAGATGCGGAAGGCGGCATCGAGCGCACGCTGCGGACGCTCGGCGTGGTGAAGGGCTTGACTGAGGATGGCGAGATCGAGGCTGTTAGCTTCTATCGGCGGGTCTTCAATATCGCCGATGCGGTATTCTAAATTGGCGAGGCCATTTTGGGTGGCGAGGTTTTGACCGAACTCGACCATTTTCGGCGACAGATCCACGGCGATGACTTTCTCCGCCCGCTGGGCTAACAGTTGGGCGAGTGTGCCTTCACCGGCCCCGAGGTCGGCGACGATCTGATAGTTGAGGAC
>JAYTEI010000097.1:0-8775 GCA_043735445.1 Akkermansiaceae bacterium
CGCGTCATCGACGCCCGCAACCGGATCCTCGCGCCTGGCATGTTCGATGCGCACGTCCATTTCCGTGAGCCGGGCTTCGAGGCTAAGGAAACCATCGCCAGCGGTACCGAGGCTGCGATCAATGGTGGCATCACTGGCGTGGTGATGATGCCTAACACTTGCCCGGCCATCGACTCTGCGACGGTTGTTGCCAACGTGCTTGATATCGCCAAGCGCACGGCTCGCATTCCGGTTTATACCTCCGGCTGCGTCACCAAGGACCGCCACGGCAAGGAAATGGCGGGCATTGATGGGATGCGCACACTCGGCGTGAAAATGCTAACGGACGATGGCGACACCACTGGCGATCCGGCGATTTTGCTGCGGGCGATGCAGTATGCCACTGAGTTCGGGATGTTTTTCGCGAGCCATTGCGAGGTGCCGGAGCTTGCTGGTCCGCGGGCGCTCAACGAGGGACTTGTTAGCTATCGCCTCGGGATCAAAGGCTCGCCCGCTTGTGCGGAGGAAATCATTATTGATCGCGACATCCGCCTCGCCCACGCCACCGGTGCGCACATTCACATCCAGCATGTCTCCAGCAAGCTCGGCATGGAAACCATCCGCTGGTGGAAACAACGCGGCGATGTAAAAGTCACTGCTGAGGTTTCGCCGCACCATCTGTTATTCACGGATGAGCACATCGGAGACTTCGACACGAACTACAAAATGAACCCGCCGCTGCGCACCCAGGCGGACAATGAAGGTCTGCTAGAAGGGCTGATCGAAGGGGTCTTCGATCTCATCGCCACCGACCACGCGCCGCACACACCGTTTGAGAAATCTCAGGATTTCATCACCGCGCCTAATGGCATCACTGGCATGGATACCGCGCTGGTTTCGCTCTATCACCACTTCGTCGCCACGGGTATATTCGGCTGGGATCTAATTGTGAAACGTTACAGCGCCGAGCCTCGGCGGCTGATGGGGCTGCCCGCCGTGGCCATCGAAGTTGGGCAGCCCGCTGACTTCATTTTGTTCGATCCCGAAGCGGAAACGACCTTCACCAAGGAGTTTATGAAATCAAAATCGCAGAACACGCCATTCATCAATCAGACGCTCAAAGGCAGGGTGGATTTGGTGGTGTTAGGGACGGAGATTCTGCTGGAGAGACACTGACGGCGCTCTCTGAAAGCACCGGAGACCATGGGAGGCCAATGAGAAGCGGCTTGCCTCTGCACATTGGCTTTTCATGGGCGGGCGGATCGGAGTCCGCCTCTCCTTGGGGCTTATTTAAGTTTCACCGTGATCTGCTTCTTGGTCTCCATCTTAACGCCGTCGAGGCCTTTGAGAAATTCCATGGCGGCGGCGGGATTGTCTTTCGGGGCGCTGTTGAGCTTCTTCAAAGCGTCGGGCTTTTCGAGAAGCTTGGCCATTTCCACATCCACGAGAGTGATGGTATTGGCGTCGGTATAAGTGGCATCAGTTTCGGAAATGCCGGGTTCGATGACGAGTTTAACAGACAAAGTCATATCGCCTAACATTTGCTTCATCATCGCTTCCATCTGGGGATTCTCTTCGAGCGCGTCGGCGGGCTTGGCCGCATCAGGTTTCACGGGTGCGGGCAAGGTCACGGTTAGAATCCCGTCAGCGTAGGCGAAGGCGACGGGCTTTTGCATGTCAGCCGCGGGCGCTTGGTCGGCCATCGGAGAGATGTTCTTCATGGCGTCGGCGGTGGAGACTTTGAGCTTATTGATATCAGCGAAGCGGTAAGTGGTGCGGGCGCCCTTGTTGCCCTTGAGGTCGAGCGGTTCGACTTTCTCGAAGGTGACGCCAGCACCGAGAGTAGCGGCTTTGGCCTTGGCCTTTTCCGCAGAGAACATTTCGGTGATCGGGTCCTTGCCCTTGTCGCCGCCGATGGCGGACATCTGCTCAAGCATGGCCATCATTTGGCCACCGAGGGTGGTTTGCTCGACGAGCGTGCCGCTGCCGTCCTTGTTGAGGTGGATGGTGGTCTCACTCTGCAAACAACCGGGCAGAACAAGGGCGATCAGAGTGGAGGCGGTGGCGAGCAAGAGGCGTTTCATGAGTGTGCGAGGTCGGATTGACCGGCGCACGCTGAAGGATCTTTGAAGAATAACAAGCTCGCTTCGAATTTCCGCGAAAGTGATTTTCTAACACCAGCGACGCCTTCCTCAATGAGTCTTATGACATCCGCCAAGATTCTCCTTTGCCAGCACCGCGAGGCTGATCAAGAATCCGCCTGCCGATGGCCGATCTAACTCCCGCAGTCGAAATCAAAAACCTGGTGAAGGACTTCAAGACGTCGTTCCGCAAACAGATGCTGCGGGCGGTGGACGGAGTCTCAATCCGGATCATGCCGGGCGAGGTGTATGGCTTGATCGGGCCTAACGGGTCGGGGAAATCGACGACGATGAAGGCGCTGCTAGGACTGGTGGCGCCGACGGCCGGAACCTGCGCAATTTTCGGCAAGGATTCGCTCAAAGTGGACTCGCGCAATGACGTGGGCTTCCTGCCAGAGAATCCGTATTTCTACAAACATCTGAGCGGCGCGGAGACGCTGCGGTTCTACGGCAAACTGTGCGGCTTGAAGGGCAAGGCACTTGAAAACCGGGTGGCCGAGTTGCTGCATCTGGTGGATCTCGAAGGCGCGCGCGACCGGCGGTTAGGCGGCTACTCGAAAGGGATGCTGCAACGCATCGGGCTGGCGCAAGCACTGGTGCAGGAGCCGCGGCTGGTGATTCTCGACGAGCCGACGGCGGGCGTGGACCCGATAGGTTCGCGCCAAATCCGCGACTTGATCCTGAAACTTCGTGAGCGCGGGATCACGGTTTTCCTGTGCTCGCATCTGCTAGAACAAGTGCAGGAAGTGTGCGACCACGTCGGGATTATTTTCAAAGGCAAGATGGTGAAGGAGGGCAAACTGGAGGACTTGATCGCCATCGAGGACCAGACGGAAATTGTGTTGCAGGACGCGAGTCCGGAGCTGATTTCCCAAATCACTGCCCTAGTCGGAGCGACGGCAGGTGCCTCGCTGGTGCGCAGCGGCAAGGCCCGCGGGACGCTAGAACGACTTTTCCTCCGAGAAACTACCCACGCCGACGACCGATGAGCAGCACGACCGCCAAAGTTTCACGAGGATCTCACCTCAGCCGGATTGGGGTGATCGCCCGCCACACCTTTACGCAATTGGTGCGGATGAAGGTCTTCTATTTCCTCGGGGTGTTCGCGGTGATCGCCATCGCCAGTAATTTTTTCGACTTGCCGCAGCACGAGGGGCCAGAATCAGTCGGACTTAATGTCCTGCGCTCGATCAAGAGTTGGTCGCTGGGGACGATGACTTTGTTCTCGGTGGTGTTATCCATCGTGGCGACGGCCTTGCTGCTGCCTAAAGATGTCGAGGACCGCACGCTCTACACGATTTTAGCGAAGCCGGTGCCGCGGATCGACTATCTAGCAGGGAAATTGCTGGGCGTGTTGTTGTTAGTCTTCGTGTCGCTGGCGTTGATGGATGTGTTAATGACGGCGGTGTTGCAAATCCGCTCGTCGATGGTCCTGAGCCAACAACTTGCGATGGCCCAGGCGCAAGGCTGGCCGCAAGAAGCGATCTACTCGCTGCGAGAGGAAACGGCGGCTAACGGCCCCACATGGTCGCTGCAGGGTGCGGTGTTCGCGGTGTTCTTGCGGGCCTCGATCATGGCTTCGCTGGCGCTGCTGATTTCCACGTTTTCCACGAGCACGCTGTTCACCACCATCATCAGCTTTTTGATCTACTTCATCGGTCACTTCCAAGCGGATGCGAGGGCTGTCTATCTGCAAGCCGGCGAGGCGGGTCAAGGAGCTTTTGTGCGGATGGCCTCGCTGCTGATGTCGCTGGTGCTGCCAGATTTCCAGAACTTCAATGTGATCGACGCCGTGATCGAAGGACAAGCGATGCCGCTGCTGATCCTCGGCAAGCTGAGCTTGATCGGGCTGTATTACGCGCTGTTTTTCACCGCCGCCTCGTGGCTGGTATTCGCGAAAAAGGAATTCTAACGCCATGAAAGTCTGGCAACGAAACGCAGTTCTAACAGTCGCGGTGCTGGCGTTCGGCGCGGCGCGAATGCCATTCGAGGCGAGCCTCGCCAAAGAACTCCGCGCCACTGGCCTGACTCCGCCGCCGCTGGAAATCGGCACCCGCGACAAGATCGGCCAGACCAGCTCGGCGGTGGCACTCGGCGGGCTGCGGACGCTGGTCGCGACGTTTCTCAACCTGCGGGCGTTCACGTTTTTCGAGGAAAAACGTTGGGACGACGTGGCGGATACCTATGACACCATCGTCGATCTCGCGCCGCGGACTCGCTACTACTGGGAAGCCGGTTATTCGCACTCCGCCTACAACGCGGCGTCCTATTACATCAACGATTCCACCCTGCCCTCACTGCGGCGGCGGGAGGCGTGGCGGGCGGCAATTTACCGTGGCCGGGCATTCCTCGAGCGCGGCATCCGCAACAATCCCGACGACTGGAGTCTGCTAGCGAACCTCGGTTTCCTGCTCTCCGACTCGAACAAATTCATGGCTTTCCGCGACCCCGACAAGACCTTTGCCGACGCTGCGGACGCTTACAAACGCTCGGCTAACACCGGCAACGCCCTTGGCTACGTCCTCCGGGCGGAGTTCTACTCGCTCGCCCGCGTGCGCGGCAAAGAAGCGGAAGCCCTCACCCTCGCGCGCTCCCTCTACGCGGAACAAAAGAACCGCGTCCCCACCTTGATGATGTTGCTGCTCGTCCTCGAAGCTCACGAAAATCCGGCGCTGGACACAGCTCAGCGGGCGATTGAAATTTTTGGAACCCCAGAGAAAGCCTACGAAGCGCTGACCGGCCATTGGCAGCGGACCCGCGAACATTTCCCGGTTTACGGCGTGGCTGCCGCGCTCGAGGCATTGGAAAAACAGTTAGCCATCCCGGCGGACAAAAGCATTTTCAAACAGCCCCTACAGGCTCCCGCCGGTCCCGACGACTGGTTCACCAAATAACAGCTTCGGGTTTCCTCTCGACAGAACCCACTCAGCCGACAGACTCCCCTCCCCTTCCCTGACCACTCCATGCGGATCGCTCTTTTCGGTGACATTCATGCCAATTTAGAAGCCCTCGAGGCCGTCCTCGAAGACGCTTCGCAACAGGGCGTGACCGACTACGTCTGCATGGGTGACGTCGTCGGCTACAACGCAGATCCCGCTGCCTGCCTCGATATTGTCCGCAAGATGGATTGCCCCACAGTGAAGGGAAATCACGACGAGGACGCTTCGGGAAACCACTCGCTCGACACCATGAACCCAGTCGCTGCCGCCGCCCTCGAGTGGACCCGCCAGCAACTCACTGACGAACAACGGCAATGGCTCACCCGCCTGCGGATGGTCCGCCAAGTCTCGGATTTCACCGTCGTCCACAGCACCCTCGACCAGCCTGCGAACTGGAACTACGTCACCAATCGCTTCGACGCGATGTCTAACTTTTCCTATCAGTTCACCCAACTCTGCTTCCATGGCCACACCCATGTGCCGCGGGTCTATGTGAAATCTGACAAAGTCCAAGAAGTCCCCGCCGAGTCGGTGGTGATCGAACCCGGCTCCAAGTATTTCATCAATGTCGGCTCCGTCGGCCAGCCGCGCGACGGCGATTGGCGCGCCTGTTATGCGATCTTCGACGTCGATCACAATCTGGTCGTGTTCCGCCGCGTCGAGTATGACATCGCCAAGACTCAGGAAAAAATCCTCGCCGCCGGCCTGCCGCCGATGCTCGCCGAGCGGATCGCGGAAGGTCGCTGAGCGCCCGCCTACTTCGAGTAGGTGGGTGGCGAAGAATGACCAATCAGGGATCGCCATGGAAAAAACTAACAATCCTTAATATTGGAACCCAAGGACATACCCGAGACGTCGATTCATTGCCAATGTCTGCTATTTGGGACTGGTCCCCCGAAGCAAGCCTGCCACCCAGCAACAACAACAACTCCGCAAGCTGCGATCCCTCGCCAAAAAACTCGGCCTCCAACTCCTCCCCAACCCCGCAGCTACAGCAAGTGAGTCAAGAAATCCTGACCCTCGACACCACATGTGATCTCGATTCTGTCAAGATTTGCACCCTGACCCCATTTCCCTGGATGGTTTCGCCAGTGTTAGGGTCGTAGCCGATGGCGAGGCGGACGAAGAGGAGCTTGAGGTAATCGTTGATCTCGGTGAGCGTGCCGACGGTCGAGCGGGTGGTGCGGACGTGGTTTTTCTGCTCAATGGCGATGGCGGGCGGGACGCCGTCGATGTGAGCGACGAGCGGCTTGTCCATCCGGTCGAAGAACTGGCGGACGTAAGGGGAAAAGGTTTCCACGTAGCGGCGCTGGCCCTCGGCGTAGAGGGTGTGAAAGGCGAGCGAGGATTTCCCGGAGCCGGAGGGACCGGTGACGACGGTGAGCTTGCCGAGCGGGATATCGAGGTCGAATCCCTAGAGATTGTGTTGGCGGCAACCGCGAAGGAGGATGGCGGGCTGGAGAGGACGGGGCGCGGATTTCTTGTCAGCTTTGGGCACGCGGCAGGGTAGGCGGAAATGTCCCGCTCGCCAGTAGAAGTATCCGACTGATCGTTGAAAATTTCAGGACGCTGAAGGCGGCGTGACGCGATATTGCGCCTGCAATCTCAGTTTACCGGACCGCAGGGAGGCGCTGGATCACGTGGTGGCCGGGCGGGAGTGATTCGATCACCAATGATCCATTCTCCAGCTTGGCGGCGAGGGGTTTCTCATTCACGGAAATGGGTTCTGCGCGGGTTGCCTGGCCTGGCAAAACGACGCGCGCCGTCGCGCCGGGCGGCACCCCGATTTCCAAGCGCAGCCCGGCCTCATTCCGCAAGGCCACCGTGACGGGGCCGTGAGGGGTGGGGACTTGGCCGCGAACCCAATTCAAGGTTCCAGGTTGCGGCGCGATGAGGATCGAGGCATAGCCCGGTGCCAGCGGGCGCACGCCGAGGACGAAACGGGAAATGATGTTCGCCGGGGCTGCTCCCCAGGCGTGGTTCCAGGTTAGATTCGGTTTCACTTTGGCGTTCCATGCTTCCAGCGTCATCGTCGATCCTTGTTCCAGCATGTGCCACCAGCTCCGCTCGCTGCGGGCGGTCATGAGGCCGAGCGCGTGATCGCCTTTTCCTGATAGATAGAGGGCTTCCAGCAGAAATTGCGCGCCATAGACGCTGCACGCCATGCCGCGCGACTGCACGAAGTCCGCCACCTTGGCCTGACGCTCCGCGGGCACCAGGCCGAACGCCAAGGGAAACATGTTAGCGTGCAGCGAGGCATGGCTGGATCCTTCACCATCGATGTAGATCCCGCGTTGCGGGTCGAAGAAGGCGGCATTGAATGCAGCGTAAACCTGCTTGGCCTTCGCGTCGAAATCGCGGGCCTCGTCATTTTTTTTCAAGGCCGTCGCCAGCCGCGCGACGCATTGAAGCGAGTGATAATAAAACGCGTTCGCCACGGTGTTGACCTCCGGACCCACCTGCTGCTTTTGTTTTGGATCGGCAATACCTTCGTTGTAATTGTCGCGCTCGCTCTTCGGCCAATCGACGATTGCCGAGACGCGAAGCAGCCCGTCCTCGCGTGCTTTGTTCATCAGCAGCTTGCCCTTGATCGCATCGAAATGACCGGCTGCTAGAACGGGATCCCCAGTCGCCTCGTAGTCGGCGGCGGCGATCATTGGCATTTGCAAACTCCACTCCGTCGGCCATGTCGGATACTCTAGCAGACGCTCGAAGGTATGACGGGCCACCCGTGGATCCAGATCGCAGGCGTAGTGCGAAAGCTGGTTGATGTAAGCGTCGCCCTCGTAGGCAAGGCGCTCGCGCTCGCCGTCGATGTAATCGCCGAACGCGGTCGTCGCCTTCATGGTGTGTTTGCACAAATCCCAGACCGCGTTCAAGGTCGCGTCGGAGCTCTCGAAGTCCGACGCCTTGTCGTCGAAAGGGGCGTGGACGGCGAGTTGCCGCAGGTTGGATTTGTCCAGCGCGACGGGCAGATTTTCAATTTCCACAAAGCGGAACGGCGTCACCTCGCCGATGGACTCCGGCATTTTCACCGGCTTGTCACCGAGGTGCGCCTTCCTGGTGGAAATCTCCAACTTGTAAACATGCTGGCCCTCACGGGTGGTCACCTCAATTTCACGGAAATTCACGCTGCCAGGAGGTTTGCGGTCGATCACTCCGTCCTTGTCCGCCTTCTCGCCGAGCCGCACGGTGAACTTACCGGCACCGATGCGACCCTGCAAAGTGATCTGCAAATTTCCATACGAGGCCTTGCCGAAGTCCGCGAAACAAACACCGCCGCGGGTTTCCAACTGCACCGGCTCGACCGTCGTCACTTCCCGCGGCACCACTTCCGCGGCGGATAAAACGGCGGTCAATGCGGCGAGAGCCATGGCCATGCTTAACGTGAATCGATCCGGGCATCTCATGGCCGAATCTTGATAGGTCATTCCGGCTTGTCGATGATTGTCGAAGCAGGAAGCCCCGCAATTCCATGGCCATTTATGGGGACACCGCGACTTCAGCGGGACGACTTCAGCGGGACAGACCCTTAATCAAAATATTCTGGCCATTCCCCTCCCGCTCGGATAGTTGTTCGCTATGAGCAGAAAAGCACGTTGGCTGGCTGAGTGGCGAAGATCTGCTGGGAAGCCGGTTTTTTACCATGTCATTTCTCGGGTCGTGGATCGGCGGTTTGCTTTTGGCGCTGAGGAGAAGGAGAGATTCCGGGCATT
>JAYTEI010000098.1:0-1748 GCA_043735445.1 Akkermansiaceae bacterium
GCAAGCGAAAGCCGTCTCCGGTGCAGGCCACGTTGGAAACGAACTTTGATCGCCGGGAGAGGATTCGTGGACTGGATTCCGTCCTCGCATCTCTGCCACTTTTGCGGATTTTTCGACTTTTTGCGGCTAAAAATCTTTAAACAATTTTGAGGCGACGGCTCTGATCACAGATCCCGCCAGCATTGACAGCACTGCGGTCATTTTCTAAGTTACGATCATGAGCACGACCTTGACGATTCGCAACCTGGCCGAGCCCGTGAAACAAAAACTGCGGATGCAGGCTGCAAGCCACGGTCGCTCGATGGAGGCTGAGGCTCGGGAGATTCTCACCCAGGCGGTGACCTTGGGCGAAAAAGCCCCATCAGCACCTGCCAGCCCGGCTACCCCGGAGAGCGTCTGCACTTCGGTGCGAGGGATTTGGAAAGGCCGGATGACCACTGATGAGATCATGGAGTTGACCCGTGGCGAGTGACTGGGATGCCAGTCCTCGTTGATAGCAATGTGGTATTGGACATCGTCAACGATGATCCGGTGTGGGCGGATTGGTCGGACGGACAGGTGACCCGGCTTCAGCCGACGGGATTGCTGGTCAATCCGATGATCTATGCGGAACTGTGCGCCGGATCGGATACGGCAAGCGAAGTGGATGGGATCTTGGATCAACTGAAACTCGACTATCAGGAACTTTCCCGCGAGGCACTCTTCCTCGCTGCGAAAGCGTTTCTAAAATATCGCAAACGAGGCGGCACCAAGACCTCCCCGCTGCCAGACTTTTTCATCGGTGCCCATGCCGAAGCGATGGGTATTCCAATTCTGACTCGCGATTCGGCTCGCTATAAAACCTATTTCCCCAGCGTGCCTTTGATCTGTCCGTGAAGCGGCACGCCGGAAAAGCGGCAATCACTTCTTCAACGAGTCATTCACGAACTCCTTCTGCGCCCGCTTTTTCTGTTCCTGCGAGATGTCTCGCAACGTCAGGCTTTTGTCGAACTCCAACGAGTAGGCGTAGCGCAGCGCGGTGGATTTCTCGGCCGAACCGGCAGGAACTTCCAGATCCCAGCGCAGAATGCCCTTGGATTTTTCATAGCGCACATAGTCGGCGTCGAGGCTGAGCGGGTGGCTCATTTCGCCGGCGGAGACACGCAGGTCGGTGGTGTCTTCCATGAAAGGAATGCGCTCGCGGATCCGCAAGCTAACAGGCGCGTCCTTGAAATTATCCACCATGACTTCCGCAGTGATCGCGACTTGGCGGTTGCCGCCCTGCACGTCTTCGCGGCGGTCCACGAGAGCCCGGCGCGCCTTCACCTGGCCATCCACGCCGAAGCCGAGGGTGAAGGAGCGGCCGCGGGCGATGCTGGAAATGTCGGTGCGTCCTTTGAATTCGCCATCCAGGAAAATGTTGACCTGCCCGCCTAGCAGATCGCGGCGGGTGGCGTTGACGAGTTCCGCCTCTCGGAATACGGAAGTGGTGAGAATCGGCACGGCGACGTGATAGAATTTCGCCGGCGAGGCGTGATGGATGACCGGCACCATCTGCGCGTCGCGGCGGCTGACTAGGGTGACCGGCGTGGCGAGTTCGTAGCGGATGCTGAGATCTTCTTCGCCGCCTTCATCCATCAACCGCAGTTCGCTGAGGCGCTCGGAAAGCTCGATGAGCTGCACGCTGGCCGCGGAATCGTTGGCGAGGAAATTCTGGCTGGCAATTTCATCCATCGACTTGCCGAGATACTGGGATTTGATCGCGACGT
>JAYTEI010000099.1:0-8766 GCA_043735445.1 Akkermansiaceae bacterium
ATCACGGCAATCGCCAGTCTCCGTCGAGGAGCCACCCACTAACTGGAGAGCTGGCTGCGGGAAATCCGCCAGTCCGGTTCGGAGCGGGGAGCGGGGCAACCCCATGCCTCGTTCCTACCTCTCACTTCCACTGAAGAAGCTCCGCACCCCATCCGGCAGAGCCGAATCTACCACGGGCGCGAGCAAAGCTTAGCGCACTCTGGGAACGAATCTGATCGCAGCCTGACCGGCGGTAGGTAATCTGGTGCCGCCCACATGGAGTTATTTCTCATCGATGCCATTGGCCCGTTCTTCCGGGGCTACGACAAGCCACGGGTCAACTGGTCGAAAATCCCATTCGCACATCTGGCCGGGGCCCACGAGTCGCAGTGGTCGCAGATCGAGGCTGACCTGCGGAAATTCGCCCGCGAGGTTTCCGCCCAAGGTTACAACGCGGTGACGTTAGACGATCTCGCCCACCTCGCACCCCACCCGCTGCATGAACCGGAAGTCGCCGCACAGATCGCTATTTTCCGGGAAAAATTCCGGCGGCTGTTCGACATTCTGCGCGACGAGTTCCGGCTGAAAATTTATCTAACCACCGACGTCCTGCCGATGACCGCAGCGGTGGCGGCGGTGCTGGGCGACGATCTCCCGGTGTTGGAAGCCTATTATCGGGGATTGGTCTGCGCGGTGCTCGATGACTTCCCACAGTTAGACGGCTTGATCCTCCGCATCGGCGAGAGCGATGGTAACGACGTGAGCGATCCCATCCGCACCCGACTTCATCTAACAAGCGCTCCTGGACCCAAGCCCTAGCGCGTCTCGCCAAGATCTATGCCAGCTCATGACTCCAATGTTGGACACCGTTGTGCTTGTGATTAAGGGTCTGTCCCACTGAAGTTGCGGTGCCTTTTTTTAAAATGGAGAAAGAGATCGGTCAGTCCCGCCCCGGAAATCCAGTTTGAAAAACCCGCCGACAGTGCCAGCGTCCGGCGATGCCCGCCGCCACTCCGATCCTTGAAGCAGACTGTCTGGTCAAAATATTTGGCACTTCCACCGCGCTCGACGGGCTATCGTTTGCCTTGGCGAAGGGCGAATCGCTGGGACTGCTCGGCGTGAATGGCGCGGGAAAAACCACCGCCATGAATCTGCTGCTAGGGCTGACCACGCCGACGTCGGGGATGGTCCGCATCTTCGGCCTCGATCTGTGGAAGCACCGGATCGAGATCCTGCGGCAGGTGAATTTCTCATCCGCCTACACCGCGCTGCCCTCGAACCTCCTTGTGTGGCAAAATCTAATCGTCTTCGCTAAGCTCTATGGCGTGGCCCGTCCGAAGCAGCGGATCGAGGAGCTGCTTGAAATGCTCGATATCACCCACCTGCGCAAGTCGGTCACCGGCACGCTCTCGGCGGGGGAGTCCACCCGCGTAAACTTGGCCAAGGCACTGCTTAACAAACCACGCTTGCTCCTGCTAGATGAACCCACCGCTTCGCTCGATCCCGACATCGCCGACCGCGTTAGAAAACTTTTGCGCAAGCTCCAGCACGAGGACGGCCTCTCGATCCTCTACACTTCCCACAACATGCGCGACATCCACGAAGTTTGCGATCGGCTCATTTTCCTCCACGGCGGCAAGGTGCTCGCGGAAGGCACGCCGGGTGAAATCCACGAAAAGTTTAACCGCAGCTCGCTGGAAGATCTCTTCATCGGCGTCGCCCGTGGCGAGGTGGAAGCCATCGGCTTGAAATAACCTATCTCTATCATGCCTTTCTCTATCAACACTGTCCATGCCCTCGTCCTTCGCTACCTCTATCTCTACACCCGCCATCCGATCCGATTGGTGGAGCTGGTCTTCTGGCCGCTGGTTGACTTGCTGGTCTGGGGATTTCTAACCACCTATCTGCAACGCCAAGGGGCAGGGGGCTTGCCCTCATCTATCAGCTTCCTCATTGGCGGGATGATCCTATGGGACGTGCTATTCCGCTCGCAACAAGGCGTGGCCATTTCATTTCTCGAAGACGTGTGGACGCGCAATTTATTAAATGTTTTCGTCGCCCCGGTCCGCACTGCGGAATACGTCGGCGCGACTTGTGTCGTCGGGTTGCTGCGGGTGGGCGTGACGTTGATACTTCTCACCCTCGTCGCGGCGCTGGCCTATCAGTTCCAGCTCACCAGCCTTGGCCTCGGGCTACTGCCATTTTTAGGAAACCTGATCCTTTTCGGCTGGTTTCTCGGGATGATTTCTACCGCTCTGATCATGCGCTTCGGCCAAGCTGCGGAGAGCCTCGCGTGGGCCGTGCCATTCTTCATCCAGCCGCTTGCTGCGGTTTTCTATCCGGTCTCGGTGTTGCCTAACTGGCTCCAGCCAGCCGCTATGGCACTGCCATGCACGCCCGTCTTCGAGGGCATGCGCACGGTCCTCTCCGGCCAACCCGTGCCATGGGGAAATGTCCAACACGCGCTCCTGCTCAACCTCGTCTGGGGCACCCTCGCCGCGCTCTTCTTCGCCGCAAATCTCCGCTACGTCCGCAAATCCGGCCTGCTCGTGAAGGTGGCCACCCATTAACTTCTAACGGACCACGGGATTGATCCCGCCGGCGAAGACTTCGCCCCACGCTCTAGCCTCGGCAGACGATTGAAGCTAAAGCACACTCATGAAAGCCGCTTTCGAAGCCGTCATTGATGCCGCGATGCAACTCGACGAGGAGGATCGCTGCCGGGTTGCCGCCTCCCTTTGGGAATCCATGGGGGATCCTGTTGCCGGGCCAGATCCTAGCGAGCTGGCGGATATTTTGAATCAATCTGAGGCGGATTTCGATTCCCTTGGGGGTTGCGTTTCGGCGGCGACTGGTTATTGAAGCGGCGCAATGAAATTTTTCTCCATCCTAGTTGTGGCTGTTAGCGTGTTCGGCATTTCCTGCGAGCGCCATGAATTCGAAGGGGCCAATGGCACCAAGCAACTGAACCAACCTCACGGTGGGGCAGGGGCGCACGACGACCATGCCGCTGGCGCTGCGCATGAGGAAACTCCGGCGACTCACGGCGAGGCGAAGGAGCATTGAGGAAAAGTTAGCGCGCCGCGATTTCTAACGCCGGCGGGTGTAGCTGAGGAAGCATTCCCCGGCCTGCGGCTGGAAGTGGGTGAGTTCGAAAGCGAGGGATTGCGGCAAATACTCTGCGGGAATGCCGGTGACGGTGCTGGCCGCGAAGCCGCTGAAGAGGGTGTGGCCGGCCAGTGTGAGGTGAAATTCGTCGATCACATTCAGCTCGGCTAAGGCCCGGATCAATTGCCCGCCACCCTCGCAATGCAGCGTTTGGACGTGAAATACTGAGGCGAGTTCGCCGATGAATTCCAACAAGCTCTGCCGGTGGAGTGTGACTTTTGGATTCACGATGCCCGTGAATGCGCCAGTCACGAGCAGGTGGATGTCGCCGCCGGGCTTGTGAAACACGGGATGCGTCGGCTCGATTTTCCCGCTGCGTGACACGATGCAGCGCAGCGGTTGCTTGGGTTTGCCGGGCACGGTTAGCGTCATCCGGTCGGCTTCCAAGGTGCCGCGCCCGACTAGGATGGCATCGGCATTTCCTCTCAACTCCAACAGCCGGGCGTGATCGGCTGGGGAAGTCCACCCGGACGGGCGAGGCGGGGTCGAGGAAATTTTGCCATCCACCGAGATCGCAAGGTTGATGGAAATTCGCGGGCGGAGCATGGCCGTTAGACCGCGATGTCCACCGTTAGATCGCCGCCGAGGCATTCGATGGCGGTGGTGAGAACTTGGGTTTCCGTGTCCTCGGGGATGGAAATCACGCCATGGGCGCGGAACATCGGCTGTCCACTCATCGGCGCACTTTCGAGGCCGGTGGTGAGTTCCTCGATGTTTCCGCCGGCCTTGGCGACGGCGGCGGACAGCTCGCGAACGATGCCCGGGCGGTCATTGCCGACGACGTCCACGACGAGCGTGCGGCGGGCGATGGGAGCCGCCACTTCCTCGCGCACAGCCAGCACCGTTAGGCCGGAGTGGGCGGGGGATTGCAGCTCCGCGATCAGCGCGGCCACCGATTCCGCCGGGCACTCGATGCGGGCGATGCCGGCGAATTGTCCGGCGAGCCGGGCCATCCGGCTTTCCAGCCAGTTGCCGCCGTGGTGAGTCACGGTGTCCGCGAGCGCACTAACAAGTCCGGGGCGGTCGTTGCCCAATACCGTCATGACCAAGTAGCAGTTCATGGCTTGAAACAAGCAGAGCACCCAAGAAATGCCAAAGACTTTCCTCGCCGCAGCCTCAATCCGCGCGATGGATTTTCTTCCCTCCGGTCTTGTGAAAGGTGGAAACAAGCTCCAGTCTGCGACCGATTCTAATGAACTCCCCGATGGCCAGCGATCACCCGTTCCAACTACTTTTCGAGACTCTCGGTCGCATTCCTGCTGCCCACGCGGAGGCCGTGAACCGCAAAGCGTATGAGGTGTTGTCTGAGATCCTGTCGGTGCCGCTGGAGAAAACCGGGCGCTGCATCCTGCTGCGTGCGCCTCGCGCCGGGTATGGTAAAACTCACTTGCTGTCGCGGATCCAGCACCAGTTAGGGGCGTCTTATGAATTCATCCCGCTGCACGCCTCGTTCGGCAGCCGGATCGATGCGGGATCGGTGACGGATGACACGCTGCGGCGTCTCGTCCGGCAGTTGCCTGCAGCGGGCGGGCTAACGGTTTTGGATTTGGTGGCGCGGCGCTTGTTTGCCTCCGCATTGCAGCCCTTGGTCGCCTCGGGCGAGGTGCCTTGCCAAGACCGAGAAGGTGCTCTAACGGCCCTGCGTGCCCGTCCGATCGAGACCTTTGATTTCCATCATCCAAATGCAGCCACTGCGCACTGGGCGCGCGAGAATTTCGAAGTGCTCGGCCAGCGGCTCAGCTTAGAACTCGCCCATCGCGCGGATCTGCCGGTGAGCGACGTCGCGTTTTGGGTGGAGGCGTTGTTCCGTTTCGCGGCTGCGCCGTTGGACAATTCGAGTCGTGTTAGAATCCTAGCGGAGAGCGTCCACGGCGCGAGCGAAGAAGCGATGGAGCGGCTAGTGGCGCTGCTAGGTTTGCTCACTCTGCTGATGCGGGTGGTGCTGGTGGCCGATGACCTCGAAGGATTTTCCACCGACGATAGTGCCGCGCTTAAGTTGGCGGCTTTCCTCGGTGCGCTTCGCCAAGCGGTGGAGCGGCTCGATGTGATTCTCTCGCTCAACCAGGACATCTGGCAAAGCGCGTTTCTGCCACGCCTGAGCGGCGGTCTAGCGGATCGGCTGTCGGAGGTGGTGGTGGAACTGGAGCCTCTAACTGAGGTGGAAATGGCCGCGCTTCTCGACTCTCGCGTCCCTGGACTCGGTGGCCGGGTGCTTGAACAAATCGATATCGGCACGGCGGGCACCCACGCTCGCGGGCTGATCCGTGCGGCGGGAATGGCCTGGCTCAAAGCGACGGCGATGGATTCGGTGCCTGCTGCGGTGGAGCAGCCAGTTCCCCGTGTCACCACTCCGCCGCCACCGCCGTTGGTTTTACCTGAGCCGGCACCAATGGCACCGCTGATCACATCGGTTTTCGAGCCGACGCCGGAGGTCGATATGTCGCCATTTGCCTACGTTCCCGAGGTCTCAAAGCCGCCGGAAGATCTCGCACCCGCATGGCCTACGCCGGAATTCATGCCGACCCCGGCGGTGCCTGCTGCCGCGCCATTTTACCCACCGGTGGCATCGCCATTTCATGCGGACGCCGAAGCTTTTACGATGGAGCCGCCGGTGAGTTCATTTGCGTCCCCCGACTGGCAGCAATCCGCGCCGATCTTTGCGGCGACTGAGACTCCCGTTTCGCCGCCCGCCGAACAAACCGAGTTGGAGTCACCTTTTCAAATCAGCGCCGCCCCGGTGATCGCCGAGGAAATGCCGCCGGCTGCGTTTACTCCGGCAGGCTGGGCACGGACTCCGCCGGTCGAGACGCCAGCCACCGGCGCGTATCAGGAATTTGCCTCGTCGTCCCACGCCATCGAGTCCGCCCCGGCGTTCACCCTGCCGGTCCCGCCGCCCGATGTCCCGCCGCCACCCACGGTTGCGGACACCGACCGGGTCGAAAATCTGCTGCGCCAATTCCGCGAGCGCTACGGTCGCGGGAGCTTGTGAAAATTTTCACAAACCCCTTGCGAAATTGGCCGCTTTGGGTGTTTCTGGCGGCGGCAAATCAGGCATGAGCACCACTATCCAAGAAATCGAGGCCCCCGACGCAAACGCCCGCGCCGCCCGCGCCGCAGATCACTATCATTCGGAAACGGATGACCTCGTCGGCGAGCGGATGGTCCTCAACATGGGCCCGTCCCATCCGGCGACTCACGGCGTGCTGCGCCTCATCCTCGAACTCAACGGCGAGGTCATCGAGTCCGCCGATCCCGACATCGGCTTCCTCCACCGCGGCGACGAGAAGATCGCGGAGAACATGCATTACAACCAGTTCGTGCCCTACACGGACCGCTTGGACTACTTGGCACCGTTGGCTAACAACGTCGCTTATGCCTGTGCCGTCGAGAAACTGATGGGCTGGACATTGCCACCGCGCGGCCAGGCGCTGCGCGTGCTCTGCTGCGAGTTGGCCCGGCTGTCCTCACACATGTTAGGCGTCGGAGTATGCGCCATGGACGTCGGCGCGATGACGGTTTTCCTCTACACTTTCACCGAGCGGGAAAAAGTTTATAACCTGTGCGAACAGCTAACAGGTGCGCGTTTCACCACCTCATACACCCGCGTCGGCGGCCAGCTCCGGGACATGCCACCGGGCTTCGAAGCCTCCGTCCGCACCTTCCTCGACGAGTGCCTCGTCACCATCGGCGAGATCGGCAAGTTGTTGGACAAGAACAAGATTTTCATCGACCGCATGGTCGATGTGGGGGTGATCAGCCGCGAGTCTGCCATCGCCTTTGGGATGACCGGCCCGAATCTCCGCGCCTCCGGAGTCGCCCGCGACTTGCGCAAGGACAGCCCGTACCTCGGCTACGAGAAATATCAGTTCGACGTGCCCATCGCCGATGAAGGCGACTGCTACGCCCGCTATCAGATCCGGATGGAGGAAATGCGTCAGTCCATCCTCATTTGCCGCCAGGTCCTCGACACCATGCCGGACGGCCCAGTGAATCTAGCGGATTCTAAAAGCATGCTGCCCGACAAGGAACGCGTGCTGATGTCGATGGAAGAGCTCATCCACCATTTCATCGTCTCCACCCAAGGCATCAACGCCCCGGCCGGTGAGGTCTATTTCGCGGCGGAAAATCCCAAGGGCGAACTCGGTTTCTACATCCACTCGAAAGGCGGCGGCGTGCCGTATCGCCTGAAAATCCGCAGCCCCTCGTTCTGCAATCTATCCATCACCTCCAAGCTCTTGCCCGGCCACATGGTGTCGGACATCCCAGCCATCCTCGGCTCGCTCGATTTCGTGATGGGCGAGTGCGATAGATAAGAATTTTCAGCCGCAAAAAGGCGAAAAAATGGCGCAAAAAGATTTCATATTCCAGATTTGTGATGAGGTGAGGGAATGTTCCTTTGCCCTTCACAAATTCCTGCGTCATGGCCACAACGAGAAGATTTATGAGAACGGCCTGGCCAATCGCCTCCGTCGCAAGGGCATCGAGGTTGCGCAACAGCCATCACTGTCAGTCTTTGATGACGATGGAACGCTACTCGGCGATCTCGATCTCGATATGATTGTCGTCGGTGAACTGGTCATTGAGCTGAAAGCCGTGAAAGCGATCCTCAACGAACACATCTCCCAACTCCTAGGGTATCTTCGCGCCTCCCGCAAAGAGCACGGGCTGCTCATCAATTTCGGTGCCCCGGTCCTTCAAATTAAAAAATACGCGCTCTCCATCGTTCTCGATTCCCAATCTTAGTTTTTTGCGCCCTTCTTGCGCCTTTTTGCGGCTAAAAAATCTTCACCAAATCTCCCATGTCCCACTCCACGCTCGAAGAATCCGTCGCCTCCCACGAGACCCCTGGCAGCAAATTCTATCAGCCCTTCGCCATCACTCCGGAGCTGGAAGCCGAGGCAGACGGGCGCATTTCCCACTACCCGGAAAGCAAGCGCGCCGCCGTCTTGCCGCTGCTCCACATCGTCCAGCACCGGTTCGGCTTCATCTCCGCACCAGCCATCGAGTGGGTCGCTAACAAGCTCTCCATCGAGCCGATCAAGGTGCTCGAAGTCGTCACCTTCTACCCCGGCTTCCGCCAGTCCGCGCCCGGAAAATTTCACATCCGCGTCTGCCGCACCCTGTCCTGCGCGATGGGCGGCAGCTACGAATTGATGGAACGCCTGTGCGAGCTAACAGGCATCGACCGCTCCGCCAGCGACTCGCACCACCACCCGATCAGTGTTTCCCCCTGCGGGAAATTTTCCGTCGAGTTTGCCGAGTGCCTCGCCTCCTGCGGCAGCGCCCCGGTATGCCTCGTCAACGACGATTTCCACGAAGCCGTCGCCCCCGCCAAAGCCGTGGAACTCCTCGCCAAATACGCGGCGGGAGTGTAGGGGAAACGCATGTCACCTTCCACCGCTGAATTCCTCGCTGCGCCCGATCTGCCGATCAAGATCGCCGCTGCCTCGCAAGCGCCGGAAACCACCATCTATCCGCTCCCGGACTTCATCGTCGAATTCGTTTCCCCGTCATCGGAAAAGCGGGATCACGGCGTGAAGCTGGAAGATTACGCCGCCCACGGCGTGCCGGAATATTGGATCGTCGATGCTGACAAGCGGACGATTGCGCAATACCTCC
>JAYTEI010000100.1:0-8756 GCA_043735445.1 Akkermansiaceae bacterium
ATGGTCACCGTCATTTGGTGGGCCGTCGGCTACAGTTTGATCTTCGGCAAAAGTTTCACCGGCACTGCGCTTGAGCCGTTCCTCGGCGGCACGGAATTCTTCTTCCTCAAAGGCGTGACCAGCGCTCCTAACACCGACTACTGCTTCTGGGTTTCGCAAAACGTGTTCTCCATGTATCAGCTCATGTTCGCGATCATCACTCCTGCGCTGATCATCGGTGCCATCGCCGAGCGCATGAAATTCAGCGCGATCATGCTCTTCATCGCGATCTGGATGTTCGTCATCTACATGCCCATGGCTCACATGATTTGGGGCGTGACCGGACTCATGAACGGAGTCTGGAACGGTGGTGCTAAGATCACTGCCATTGACTTCGCTGGCGGAACGGTCGTCCACATGACTTCCGGTTGGAGCGCCTTGGTGCTTTGCATCATCCTCGGCAAGCGTATTGGATTCGGTAAGGAAAAAATGTCTCCGCACAGCATGGTGCTTTGTATGGTCGGCACCGGGATGCTGTGGGTCGGTTGGTATGGTTTCAACGCCGGCTCCGCACTGGCAGCAGACGGAGTTTCCGCTAACGCTTTCATGACCACCACGCTCGCCGCCGCGACCGCTGGCTTCGTCTGGGGGATCATTGAAAAAATCCTCAAGGGGCATGCTTCTATCCTCGGCATTTGTTCGGGAATTGTTGCCGGCCTCGTCGTCATCACTCCCGCTTGCGGATTTGTGGATGCCACGGGTGCGATGATCATCGGCGTGCTGGCTGCCATCGTTCCCTATATCTTCGTGATGTATGTAAAAGGTGCGATCGGCTACGACGACGCACTCGACACTTTCGGCGTCCACGCCGTCGGCGGCACATTGGGTGCCATCCTCACGGGTGTGCTGGCCACTAGCAAAGTGAATGGCAATCTCGCAGTTACCACTCCTGCGAACTACGCCACCACCAATGGTCTTGCCAAAATGCTTGAAGGCGGCAATGGCGGTCTAATCGTGCAACAGTTGATGGCCGTCGGCATCACCTTGGTGATCTCGATAGTCGGCACAGTGATCATCGCCATGGTGGTGAAAGCGATCATCGGCCTCCGCCCAAGTCCTGAAGCCGAGACCGCCGGTCTCGACATTAGCGATCACGGCGAAGAAGGCTACGACTTCTGAGACCTCTGATGGGTTGATACTCTGCGGGCGGGCCGGTAACGGTCCGCCCGTTTTCGTTTGCAGCTTGGCCGCTGGCGGGTTCCTCTAGCCGCGTGAAGCGTCCGCTCCTGCGATTCTCCCTGATGTTATGTCTGCTAGTTGCCGCCGCATTTGCAGCGTGGAGCTGGCTCCGTCCTTATGCTTGGCTATCAGACGCCGCTGCCCGTTGCCAGATTGTAGAAACTCTGGTCACCCGCGACCAATCGTTTTACTGGCTGCATGTGCATTTGAAAATGAATCACGGGATGACTCACGACCTGCAAAAAACCATTCTCCTCCGCACCGCAGCGGGCAGCAAACTGGAACCTGCTGATACCACCTTTGGCAGTATCGATGGCCAAGCCACTACGGATATCTGGTTAAAGTTCTGGTTGGATTCCGCCGACCTAATACACACACTCGATTTGCAGATCAATGATGGAAAACTCGCAGTCAAAGCCAGCGAAGGCGTCCCACATTTAGTCAACTCCGCTTCTAAAAATTTCACCACCAACCAATGGTGACCCATGGCCTGGCTTCTAATTGATAACTCCAACACTCGCACGAAATTCGCCCTCGGCGATGCCCGCAATTTGCTGCCATGGCGCGCCGTTCTAACCACCGCTGCGATATCTCTTGAATCACTCGGACTGTTACTAGAGGGCGTCTGTTACGAGGCAGTGATGATCTGCTCCGTCGTCCCGGCCAAAGCACTCCTTCTCACCCAATATTTCGAGGGAAAATTTCCCCTGCATTTTCTCGATTGTCACAGCCCACTCGGCTTAGGCATCGACTACCCGGAACCCTCGCAGATCGGCGCAGACCGCTTAGCAAATGCCGCCGGCGCACTCACTCGTCACGGCGTGCCCGCCATCATCATCGACTTCGGCACGGCCGTCACCTTCGACGTCATTTCCGCCAAGCCCGCCTACTGCGGCGGGGTCATCGCTCCCGGCTTGGGCGCGATGACTGGCTATCTATCTCGGAAAACCGCCTTGCTCCCCGAGATCGAACTCGCCGAGCCACCTTCCGCCATCGGTAAATCCACCGTCCATGCGATGCAGGCCGGCGCGGTCTTCGGCTACCGCGGCCTGGTGAAGGAAATCCTCGCCCGAATCTGCGACGAACTCCCCGGCCAGCCACGGATCGTCGCCACCGGCGGCGACGCGGCGTTGATCGCCCATGGAGTCACCCAAATCGAGGTGGTGGACCCGGACATCACCCTCGACGGACTGCGCCAAGTCGCCGCCCGCGTGTTTTTGTAACTCGATGGCGAAAAAAACGTGCCATTTGCTTCCGAGTCGATAGGTCTCGTACCGATATGAGTGACAGTCCACTGACCATCGGAATTGATTTTGGCGGAACCACCGTGAAAATGGCCGTCGTTTTTCAAAGCCACATCATCGACCACGCGCCGCCCATCGCGACCCAAGAGTTTCACGGCCATGAGGATCTCATCGAGGCCATGGTCCGCGTCGTCGAAGATCTGCGGGCGAGGCATCCAGATGTCGTCGCGGTCGGCGTCGGCATGCCCGGGTTCATCAACTTCGAAAAAGGCTCGGTCTATAATCTAACCAACGTCCCCGGTTGGGAATCCGTCCCGCTCAAGAAAATCCTCGAAGAGAAAATCGGCCTGCCGGTGGTGGTGGACAACGACGCCAACTGCATGGCCTACGCCGAGTGGAAATGCGGTACTGGCCGCGGTTTCCAACACATTGTCTTCATGGCTCTCGGCACCGGCGTCGGCGGAGCCATCATCGCCAATGGCCAGATGATCCGCGGCGCTTGTCACGGCGCGGGCGAGATCGGCCAGACCTCCATCAACTATCATGGTCGGCCCGGTCATTATGGAAACTTAGGGGCCCTCGAAAAATATGTGGGCAATGGTGAAATCGCCGCCACTGCTAGAGACACCTACTCCGCAGCCGGTATTGCTAAGCCGCTTGAAGAATGCACCCCCGCCGCGCTCGCCGCTGCCGCCCACCGGGGCGATCCTATAGCGCTCGCCCAGTGGGAAGATATAGGTAGGAAATTGGCCACTGCCGCGATGAACTGCTGCTGGCTTCTCAACCCCGAGGCCATCGTCATCGGCGGCGGCGTCGCCCGCGCTGGCGAACTCCTTTTTAAACCCTTCAAAGAGCATCTCTTCGCCCAACTCTCAGGCCCGTTCAAAGACCACCTCATGGTCCTCTCAGCCGCCTTCGGTCATGAAGCCGGCACCATCGGAGCCGCCGCTCTTGCCCGCGAATTTCATCCTAAGGCCCTCAGCAATTCGAAGGCAATAGGCTGATAAAAAGTGCAGCCTCTATTTAAACTCGTAACGAGCCACGGAAGCCTCTCGCGCTATAGTATGACTGCGCACCATTGTGACAGATGAAGACTCGCCCGTAGCGCCGATTCCCAAACAATGCGCCACCGAGTTTCCTGACATCAGCGGGGGTTTTCACCCAGCTCGTTGTCTTCATATCGAACTCTCCCAGCTTTTGCAGCTCGTGATATTGTTCTTCCGTTAAAAGCTCAATGCCCATCGCCGTTGCCATATCCATCGCGGTATTTTGCGGTTTATGTTCCTTCCTAGATTCCAGTCCTTCACGATCGTAGCAGACTGCCGCGCGACCCTTCGGACTCTCTGCGGAACAATCAAAAAAGAGATACTCACCTGACTTCGGATCGTGGCCAACCACATCCGGCTCACCGCCAGATTCTTCCATCTCATTGAGCGACCACAGTTTAGTGCTATTCGCTTCCAGCTTCGCTTTTACCCTATCCCATTCGATCCCTTGATGACGATGGATATGTCTATCAAAGCGGACTTTCAGCGAGATATATAATTCTTCACGTTGCCCTGATGACAACTCCTTATTGTTGTCGAATTGTTTCATATAGGTGAATCCAGCGAAGGATCGAACGTTTGATGCTTTGGCGCATGATGGGTAGGTCTAATATTCTAATAGTAACTGTCAAGTGTGGAGAGTTGTACCATGGATCAAAGAATGCGGCTATGGTGGATTTACCAAAGCGATTCTTAGACGCTGATGGTAACTAGAATTCTTCATGGTCGCGCCATCACTAAAGACCTGTCCCGCCGCCGTGTTTCCTGCGCCGCAACCGGCATTTGCTTTCACCCTCATCGGGGTTAGGACTCTAACCCCATGAAACCTTCATCCCACCTTGATCGCCGCCAGTTCGTCAAACTCGGCACCCTTGCCGTCTCCGCAGCCCTGCTTCCCACCGCCGCGCAAGCCGAGTCCGCCATCACACTGCCCGCCTTGCCCTACAAGTTCGATGCCTTGGAACCCCACATCGACGCCCTCACGATGGAAATCCATCACGACAAGCACCACGCCGCCTACATCAAGAATCTCAACGCCGCCCTCGCCACCGCGCCGGACCTCGCCACGCAGCCGTTAGACAAGCTCCTCGCCGATCTCCCCGCCGTCCCGGATGAAGCCCTCCGCACCACCCTCCGCAACAACGGTGGCGGTCATTGGAACCACGACTTCTTCTGGAAAACCCTCGCTCCCGCGGACAAATCCGGCAAACCCTCCGCCGCTCTAGCAGCCGCCATCGACTCCTCTTTCGGCTCGATGGCTGCGTTTAAGAAATCCTTCGGCGAGGCCGCCACCAAACGCTTCGGCTCCGGCTGGGCGTGGCTCATCCTGCAAGACGGTAAACTCAAAATCACCAGCACGCCTAACCAGGACAACCCCGCCATGAAAGGCATCGTCCCCGCCGCCGATCTCGGCACCCCGCTGCTAGGAATCGATGTCTGGGAGCACGCCTACTACCTCCACTATCAGAACCGCCGCCCCGACTACATCGCCGCCTGGTGGAACATCGTCAACTGGCCCGCCGTCTCCGAACGTTTCAAGGACTGAACCCTAGGGGGCGGGGAGGTCTCGTCCCCGCGTGCGCCGCAGTGGATTCTACCCCGGCCAGCCCTAGGCCGCTGGCCTTGGCTAAGGAATCGCAGGCAATTGGCGCTAGAGACACGCGCGGCAACTCATTGGAAATAGGAAATCCTATCTATATCTTATGACTAAGGGGCTGTTCCACTGTCATGCCACTGTCATGTTTCTATGGGTTGCGGCGGGCGTTGGCCAGCTCCGCTAGCGAGATGGTGCCCTTCAACAACCGGGCCGCCTTTCTAAATAGCTTCGCGAGTGAGATCTCGCGGTGAGCGTGGCAACTCACTCGCCAGCCGCCAACCGGAGGTTTCAGAAGGTGGCAATTTGAAGCGAAAATGGCTTGGAAAATTGACTGGAATTCCTCGGCAATTGCCCTTGATTAGGCGCATGATGGTCCCGTTTTTGCCAGCTTTGCTGGCCCTAGTTCTGGTGGCGGATGTGCAAGGACGCGAGCCGCCGGAATCCCCGCAAATCCATGATGACCGGCGGGTGACGTTCCGTTACGAAGATCCGAGCGCCGATAGTGTGAAACTCAAGGGAATCCTCCGCACGCTGGTGGACATGAAGCGCGGTTCCCACGGCGTGTGGGCGGTCACCGTCGGCCCGCTGGATCCCGGACTTTATGACTACAGTTTCATGGTCGATGGCGAGCAAGTCATCGACCCATCCAATCCCGCAGTGATGCCGGAAAGGAATCCAGACACCAGTTCATTGGAAATCACCACCCGCACGCCGTTGTTCTATCAGTGGCGGGATGTCCCGCACGGCACCGTCCATTTGCAGAGCTATTTTTCCCCGTCGCTCAAGCGGCTGCGAAGGCTGCGGGTTTACACGCCGCCGGGTTATGAGAAGGAAGCGGCCCGTCACTACCCGGCGCTCTATCTGTTTCACGGCACTGGCGATACCGAGGCCACTTGGACCGAGTTCGGGCGGGCGCACCTCATTTTGGACAATCTAATCGCCGATGGTAAAGCCGTGCCGATGTTGTTGGTGATGCCGGACGGTCATGCGGATTTGCAGGAGGAAGAGGGCGATCATATGGCAAACTTCGTCAAGTTTGAGGCCGACGTGTTAGGCTCGGTGGTGCCGCTGGTGGATTCCATCTATCGGACGCTTCCGACGCCCGCCGGCCGCGCGATCAACGGCCTGTCGATGGGTGGAATGCAGGCGTTAGAAATCGGCATCAATCACCCGGAAATGTTCGCTTATATCGGCGGGATGAGCGCCTACGTCCCGATGGCCGATGATCTGATTGCTAACGGACTTAAGAACGAGCGACTGAACAACGAGGTCAAACTGTTATGGATTTCCATCGGCAAGGACGACTTCCTGCTCAAGGACGCGCGGCACTTCCGGGCGCTACTTCAGAAGCACGCCATCCATCTAACATGGACCGAGACTGCGGGCAGCCACGAATGGCCGGTCTGGCGCAACGCGCTGCGAGACTTCGCGCCGTTAATCTTCCGTGGCCCAGAAAATGCCGGCTCGGCAGAACCACCTTGAGGCGGTGTGGAAACTCTGCGCTGGCTCACTCCGGCTCGGCGGGTGACTCCTCGATCGGGGCGGGCGTGCGACCGTTGTTTTCCAACAGAATGAAGACTTCGTTCTGCACCGCTTCGATGTCGCTGAGTGGGATGTCCGGGTCTTTCACGATGAAGACCTCGCCAGTTTTACGGTGCTCGTAAACGCGGAGGATGCCGGTGGGAGTGCGCTGGCTGTCGGTCTCGCGGAGGAGCTTCTGGCGCTCTAACATCACAGCAAGGATGAAGCGGGCGTTCTCGGTGTGGTCCTCATCTTCCTCGACGAGGCGCTGGAGGATTTCCTCGGCACTGAGTTTCTCCGCAGCGAGCGCGGCCTCGTTGTTAGGGGCGGCGGTGTAGGTGGTGCGCCACGAGGAAAATGGCGCGTCGCCCGTTTCCTGGTAGGACTTCCAGCCGTCCACGCCGTAGTCGCGGCGGAGGTAGCCGCTGGATTCGGGATCGGGAAACAGCGCGGTCACGATGGTCTCGCCATCGACGAAAGCACGCTGAGTGGCGGCGCACTCGCGGCCGCGGGAACGGACATGCCAAGGTTCAGCGAGGGCCATGGGAGAGCGGTGGATTAATCATTTCCGGGAAGCAGCTTGCGTAAAATCAGATAGATCGGTTGGCCGGTGATCCGGCGGCGGAATAGATAAAGGCCGAGCAGGGCGAAGGCAATGTTAGGCAGCCAAGCGGCGACTGCCGGACGCAGCGTGCCAGCCTCGCCAAGCGCCAGTGAAATGCTCGCGAAAAGCAGCATCAGCGCGGCCAGCACCACCGCTAGGAAGATGCCGCCACCCGGGCCACGGCGGGAAAAATGAATCGCCAGTGGCGTGGCTAACAGCACGGTGACCATGCAGGTAAATGGCAGCGCCCACCGGTAATGCCACTGCGTGAGATACGGCGCGGGATCGGCGAAGGGACCACGCCGAGTGTTAGCTTGGAGCCAACTGTCGAGATCTGGGATGCCGAGATTGGCTGCACTGAGGCCGGGCTTGATGAGCTGCCACGGAGTTTCCGGCCAGGTCTCGATGACCAGCGGCTCGCTGTGAGTTTCAAACACCGGCGGCGAGTTGCGCGGGAAATTTCCGACCAGTGGCTGCTCGAACGTCCAGCGGTGGGCAGTGCGATCCCACGACGCATGCTTGGCGTAGAGCCGACTTTCTAACGTCTTGTCAGCGCGGGTGGTGGTGACCTCCACATCGATCAGTGGCGCACCCTTGTGATAGTCCTTGGGGAAGGCTCCGATCTCCCACAAGCGCCGGTCGGCGGGATTCCGATAGAGGACGTTAGGGGCTTTGATCGGCACCTTGCCGCCGGCTTCGTCTAAAATTTCATCGACGCGGCCCTCGGCGTTAGGTGCCCAGTGATAGTTCAAGCCGAGGCTCAGCAGGCTGAAAAACAGCCCGGCGATGATCAACGGCAAGGTGATGCGGATCACGCTGCGCCCGGCCTGGATCATCGCGATCACCTCGCGGGTGCCCGAGAGTTTCCCCAACGACGAGAGCAGGGCTAACAGCAAACTGAATGGCAGCAACAGCAGCAGCACGGCAGGCGAGCGGATGCCATAAAAGGTGGCGACCGTGAGCAGGATGTTCTTGGAATCGCGGAAGTCCGAGATCCGGTTGCCGATGTCCATCAGCAGCCAAATGACCACCAGCGCGGCGAGGCAAACGCAGAAAATCCCGGCGAACTGGCGGGCGATGTAGCGGTCCAAAGTGCCGCCAAGGGTGTAGGCAAACCCGGCAAGCGCGGGCAAAAAGCACAGCACCGCGAGGATCATTGGCCGTGCCTGGTGGGCTTGCACATCAGAATCCGGGAAGCCGATGAGCTGCTGTCTAACGGCCTCCGTTTCCGCAGGGATCAGCACCGCGCAAAGCGCCACCCCCACGGCGGCAAGCGCCAAAGGCAGCAGAAATCGCAGGAAGTGGGTGCGAAAAAAATTCATAGACCAAGCCGCAAAGCGCAGACACTGGCGGCGACCGGGGAGGGGTGTCGAGTGTGATTCACTGGCAGTGCCATTGTCCGGTTCAGAAGGCTCCCGCCTTGTGTGCCGAGGGACCACCCGCAGCGGTGGTGGCGGCTCACGATATGGAGCCACTTTTGGCGGCACGGCGGCCTTTCCAAATGATGGTGGGTGATGGGAAATCTC
>JAYTEI010000101.1:0-1744 GCA_043735445.1 Akkermansiaceae bacterium
CTCACCGCCATCGACCCGAACTACAACTATCAGTTCGTGCTCAAGCAGGAATACCTCGATCACCTCGTCCAAGCCAAACAACGCTGCCTGAGAACCCGCTATTGGAAACTCGTCTGCACCCCCACCGCGCAGGGCAGCCGCCACTTCGCGCTCTTTCAAATCGCCACCGACCCCCACGGCGAGACCGACATCGCCACCGCCCGCCCCGAGGTCCTCGGCCCCCTGCAAGCCGCCCTCGAACGCTGGATGGACCACAAAACTGAGTCGTCCATCGCCGAGATTTTCCCCGGCGGCGAACCGCGCTGAAGATTGTGTTCCGACTGTCTCAGTCGCAAGGCCAACCCGGCTGAGACAGCCGGGACACTTTCGCTTCAAACACAGAACCATGGAATTCCCCCGCTCGACCGTCGCCGAATCCGACGTGCGCCGGATCGTTCGCTTGTTAGGCGAGGCCATCGTCGCTCCCGGCGAGATCCACAACAAGCGGCGCCTGCTCATGGACGGCCTGTGCGAATTGATCGGTGCCACCGCCTGGGTCTGGTGCATGTGCGAGTTCGATCCCGACAAACCACCCTCCTTCATCGGCCTCATTCACTCCGGTTTCAGCGAGGAACGCTTCGCCCGCTATCTCGAGGCCATGAACCACCCGGCCATGCTGCTTGTGACGCAGCCCTCGTCCATCGAACTGCAAGCCAAAGGGACCCAACTCACCCGCACCTTGCAGCAGATCGATCCCGAATTCCGACTGGAAAACTCGCCCGCCATGCCGTTTTGGGAAAAGGCGAATATCGGAGCCATCATGACCTCCGTCCGCCCCATGCCCGGCGGAGGAAACAGCGGCATCGGCATTTACAGGGATCGCGGACTCCCCCACTTTGACGAGCGTAACGCGAAGATTGCCCACATCATTCTCAGCGAAATCCCGTGGCTCCATTTCACCGCCTATCCGGATCAAGCCAGCCAGGAAATCACCCGTCTCTATCCCCGTCATCGCACCGTTCTCAATCTCCTCGGCGACGGCTGGAACCGCAAGAAAATCGCCGGCCACCTCGGCATCAGCGAGAACACCGTCCACGGCTACACCAAAATCATTTTCAAACACTTCGCCGTCCACACCCAAGCGGAACTCATCGCCCGCTTCACCAAGGGCGACGGCCACGACCGCTGAGATTCAAAAGGCCGATAGATCCCCTCTTTATCCGTGCAATCCGTGCAATCCGTGCAATCCGTGGTTTGAAAATCTTCCATTTCTCAAATGGAGTTCCCTTGATTCAGCCCTCCTTTTTTACGTCTTCTCGCGCCTTTTTGCGGCTGAAATTCTTCTACCTGAAATCAGCCATCCCCAATCCTCCCCAGCACCCCCCGGATTTGGGGAGGTGACAGAATTTTGGTAATCGGGTTGCATGATGTGAGTTGGTTTCCACTCCCATCCGGCAGGCCCACGAATCAAGACTACCGGAACCCTGACGGCCAAGCACCCCATCCACCCCCTTTTTGAAAACGCCCCTCATCACCACCCGCCGCATTTCCCCGGATGCCACGCCGGTCCGTGAATTCCATCCATCAAACACCTTTCCTCTCGACTTCACGCGATCCATCACCCCATGTGGTAGCCGGTTAATCCGTTTTTCCCATTGGCACTCTATCTCCCCCGCTAGAGCCGAAGCCACTCCAGTTCACAGCCATGCCCACCCCCACGCCCAAGCTCATCGCATTTTCCGAAACCGGCTACTCCGGCACCTCC
>JAYTEI010000102.1:0-4015 GCA_043735445.1 Akkermansiaceae bacterium
AGGATGTTCACGGTGCGAGCCTCGCCCGTTTTCGAGACATTGGCGGGAAGATGGACTTCCCCGGCGTCGAGGTCGATCATGCTCCAATCCATCCGGGCCGCTTCGGCGTCTCGAATCCCGGCAAAGAATTTTAGGGACCAGAAGGGGACTAGTCGGGACGCTTCGGAGGTGATGGCATCCATGAACCGGGAGACTTCGGCGGGGAGCAGGACGGCGGGTGCCTTTCGACTGGCGAGCTTTGCAGATTTGTTCTTCGCTCTCTTCACCAAAGGGACTGGGATTGTCAGCGTCCATCCGCGATCCATGGCGAAAACGAAAAAGGATCGAAGGGAGCGGGAGAGATTATGACGAGTAACGGCGGTGAGCTTGTCGCCCTGCTTGTCGGCACGGATGGCGCGGAGGTCATTCAACCAGCTCGTGAAACTGCCAAGGGTGATTGTCGAGACGAGCTTATCGCCCAGATCGGCGGAAAATCGACCAAGGCGGCTCTTAAGACTGGCAAGGTGACGCTCGCTGGATCCGTCCGCTTCTTGATGTGAGAGAAAAGTCTCGATCCCGCTGGCGACAGTGACGGAAGCAGTGGAAGCCATGAAAGCGGTTTTGTAATCGCGGAGAATCGACAACAGGTCGGGCGGGGGTGGGGACATGGAGGCGAACGTCCGCCAGAAGGCCAGCGCGGCCCGTTCCTCTTCGGTGATGAATCCGAAGTCGCTCCCAAGTTTGCCGGATTCCTTGGATTGCTCTTTTGCGAACATGTCGGCCTCGGTCTGGTTGGTGAAAAATCGGTCCTTTCGCTTCCCATCGGTACCATAAAAGCGGACTCGGTGGGAATAACGGGGGTGGACACAAGCGACTGTTTTGATGGTGTTTTTCATGTCCAAGCATTACCACGCAATCCGGCGCGGGACAAGCAAAAGGATTACAAAAGATTACAACCCGACGAGAATCCCTTTGGTATAACGAAAAGCGATGGCCTCCGAAGCCGTAGGTAGTGGTTCGATTCCACTCGGGACCACCACTCGCAAAGCTCTTAAAAATCGATGGTTTATAGGACGATGAGGACGAGAGTCTGAGAGTTTCCTTAGGTCTTTGAAATGCGCTAAAATGCACCACAAATCCCCGAAATGAGGCAAAAAAGGATTACCCTTTTCCCGGCTTGTTTCCCCCGACTATTCTCTCCAGATCAATCCCATAAATCCATTCCGCCCCGCTCCGCAGGAATTCCAGTGTTCAAGAAATGACTTCCGGCCATCCTGCCAGCTCTCGCCTAACCCTTTAATGAAGGAAGGCTCAGACATCCTGATCTAGCAGGATAGTCGATGATGGGTTCTAGCAAGGAGGGGCGAAACGAGTTCGCCCTGAACCATGAGGTGGCAATGAGAAGTGACTCTCTCAACTCATTGGCTTTTCATGGACACGGCGGACAGGTTCCGCCACGCCTTGTAATTCCCGCACTCAGAATATCCGTTTGACGCCCACGAACCCGGTCGCCACCCTGACGCTGATGATTTTCCGACTGATGAATCCAGCTCTTCCCCGCGCGTGACAGGTGGCCGCGTGATGCAGTGGAACTATCCGCTAGAGCTGCCGGTGGTGGAGCATCGGGAGGAAATCCTTGCCGCCATCCGCGTGCATCCGGTGGTGGTTGTGGTTAGTGAAACCGGCTCGGGGAAAACGACGCAACTCCCGAAGATGGTGGCGGAGGCACTAGGCGTCGATGGCGGGCGGATCGGCTGCACCCAGCCACGGCGGATCGCGGCGGCCAGCGTTTCGAAGCGGGTGGCGGAGGAATTGCGGGTGCCGCTCGGCGACTATGTGGGCTATCAGGTGCGCTTCGAGGACAAGACCTCGCGGGAAACTCGGATCAAGTTCATGACCGACGGCATCCTGTTAGCCGAGACTCAGGGTGACCGTGATTTGCTACAATACGAGGCGCTGATCCTCGACGAAGCCCACGAGCGCTCACTCAATATCGACTTCCTGCTAGGCTACGTGAAGCGGCTGCTGAAGCGCCGCAAGGATCTCAAGTTGGTGATTTCCTCGGCCACGTTAGACGCCGGAGCCTTCGCCGAATTCTTCTCAAACAACGGCGTGCCCGCGCCGGTGATCGTGGCTCCGGGCCGGATGTTTCCCGTCGCGGAGTTTTTCCTGCCGCCCTTCGACGACGAGGATCTGCCGCAGCACGTCGCCCGCGCGGTGGACTATCTGGGCGAGGTGGAACCTAACGGCGACGTCCTGATTTTCCTCCCCGGTGAGCGGGAGATCCGCGAGTGCGCGGATGCTTTGGAAGGTCGTCAATACCGTGGCACCGAAGTGCTGCCGTTGTTCGCCCGACTCGGCCTCGGTGACCAGCAGCGCGTTTTCAATCCGGGCAACAAGCGCCGCCTGATTCTCGCGACCAACGTCGCGGAAACCTCTCTAACGATTCCACGGATCGCCTGTGTGATCGACTCCGGGGTGGCGCGGGTCAGCCGCTGGAGTCCGGGAAAAGGCGTGCAGCGCTTGCAAGTCGAGCCGGTCAGCCAGGCCAGCGCACGCCAGCGGAAGGGCCGCTGCGGCCGTGTTAGAGATGGCGTGTGCGTGCGGCTCTACGAGGAGATGGAACTCACCGAGCGCCCGGAGTTCACCGATCCAGAGATCCGCCGCAGTTCTCTAGCAGGCGTCATTTTGCGGATGAAAGCGCTGGGTCTGCCGGAGATTGACGAGTTTCCCTTTCTCGATCCACCGTCGCCAAAAGCGGTGGCGGAAGGCTACCGGACGCTGCGCGAGGTCAATGCGCTTGATCAAGAAAAACGCCTCACCGACTACGGTCGCCAGATCGCGCGCTTGCCAGTCGATCCGCGGTTAGGGCGGATGTTGATCGAGGCCCGCAAGGAACATTGCTTGGCCGAGGTCTTGCCGATCATAGCGGCGTTAGAGTCGAGCGATCCGCGCGAACGCCCGGCAGAAAAGACCCGCGAGGCGGATGCCGCGCACGCCCGCTGGAAAGACGGCGACAGCGATTTTATTTCACTCCTGCGGCTCTGGAATGACCTCGCAAAATTCCGCGATAACCGTGGCCGCTGGCAACGCAATGCGCTGCGAAAATTCTGCGGACCCGCCTTCCTCAACGCCCGCCGCGTGATGGAATGGGCAAACGTCCGCGACGAACTCGCGGATCTGCTAGAGCGCGAGTGGAAGCTCAAGCTCGGCGAGATCAGCAACGATCTATCCGGCACAGCGGCCTACGCCACCATCCACAAGGCACTTCTAGCAGGCGTGCCGCGGCAGTTCGGGGTGTGGGACCGCGAGTCGAAATCCTACCGCAGCGCGAACGGCGGATTCTTCGCGGTGTTTCCTGGCTCCGGCCTGTTTTCCCTGCCGAAACGCTTCGAGTGGGTGATGGGCATGGAGCTGGTAGAAACCTCGCGGCTGTGGGCGCGGCGAGTTGCTAGAATCGAGCCAGAGTGGGTCGAGCAAGTCGCCCCGCACTTGTGCAAGAGCAAGTATGGCGAGGCGCATTGGGACGAAAACCAGGGCGCGGTCTATGGCAAGGAAACCGTAATTTGCGGCGGCTTGCCAGTCGTCGCCGGACGCCGCATCCACTACGGGCGGGTCGATCCCAAGGCTGCTAGAGGGATTTTCCTGCGGGAAGGCATCATCGGCAACGGCCTGCGGAAGCGCTGCAAATTTCTCGATCACGTCACCGAGATGCGGACCGAGATCGAGGCTATCGAACAGAAACTCCGCCGCCCCGGCGGGTTGTGGAGTGATGAGGCGGTCCTGCGTTTTTACGAGGACCGTATCCCCGAGAACATCAACACCGCCGCGGCCTTCCACAAGTGGCTGGAGAAAAACGAGGATGTCTTAATGTTAGGTGTGGCCGATGTGGTGGACGAGGATCTCGAATACCTCGGCCTCGCCGCATTTCCCGACACCCTAACACACGGCGGCGTGGAGTATTCGCTCTACTATCATGCCAAGCAGGGCGAGCGGGACGACGGCGTCACGCTCGGTGTCCACGTCGATCAATTGC
>JAYTEI010000103.1:0-4005 GCA_043735445.1 Akkermansiaceae bacterium
GGCCGCAAGGACATCATGGGCGTGATGGGCTGCAAACCGGTCCACATCATGTCGCCCGACGAAAAGAACAAAGTCGCCAAAATCACCGACTACTTCATCGACACCGGCCTCACCAAAAAGGACGTCGATAAGGTCGTCGGCGTCGGCGATTTCGTGACCCGCCACTCGTCGCTGATCGAGCTGGGAGAATGCGTAAACGTAAAATCCCTCGACAACCGCGCTTCGGTCTTTGTTTTGATAGAAACTCTCCGCGAACTCAAAAAATCCAAGCGCAAGCCCGCCTACGATTTCTATGCCGTCTTCACCGTGCAGGAAGAAGTCGGCCTCCGCGGCGCGCAAGCGTCCGCCCTCCAGATCCAGGCGGATTTCGGCATCGGACTCGATACCACCATCGCCTACGACGTCCCCGGCTCCTCGCCGCAGGAACGCTGCACCGCCCTCGGCGAGGGCGCGGCCATCAAGCTCATGGACTCATCCGTCATCTGCGATTACCGGATGATCGAGTTCATGAAATCCGCCGCTAAGCGCCACAAAATCAAGTGGCAGCCGGAAATCCTCGCGGCCGGCGGCACCGATACCGGCAGCCTCCAGCGGATGGTCGCCGGCGGCTCCATCGTCGGCGCGGTTTCCATCCCCACCCGCCACATTCACCAGACCATCGAGTCCTGCCACAAGGAGGACATCGCCGCCTGCATCCAGCTCCTCGCCGCCTGCGTCTGCGAACTCGACCAGCACGACTGGAAATTCTGAGAATTTCCCCAACCCAGCCGCCCCTTCCCGCAGTGGAACGGGCGGCTTTTTCGTCGCTGTCACTTGATCTGAAAACTTTTACTCCTACAATCCAATAGTTTACGCCGATAACTTGGACTCCCTGCCCGGAACTTCGTAAAACTTGATGAGTTTTTTCAAATTTCCCCCGCCCTCCATTTCCCTAACGATTAGTCGAAAATTTCCACACCCCTAGACCTGCATCCCATTCCGCTCGCCCATCGCAGCAAGCCCTAGATCTTGCTCAACATTTACTTGGTAAACACGCGCTTCAAAACACTGCATCTTGTATTGTGAATAATTTGTGGATACTAGATGGGCAAAATCGGATTGACCCGGCCCGCCGATTGTTGTCAGTCTCTGCCTCGCTTTGCCAAAAAGATAATCCTGAATTTTCCCATGTCCGCCACCATGACTCCTGCTGCCACCACCACCGTTTCCCTCGGAAACAAAACCTTCGTCCTCGACCGCGAAAAAGCCGAACTCGCCTACGCCGGCAAGCGCGTGATCAACGGCAAGGAAACCATGTTCTTCAACATCCTCCCGCTCAAATACCAGTGGGCGTATGACCTCTACAAGACGATGAAGAACAACCATTGGGAGCCCGAGGACATCTCGATGCAGAAGGATGTCGAACAGTGGCGCTCCGATGAGATTTCCGACGTCGAGCGCTGGATCATCAAGATGGGCATCGGCTATTTCTCCGCCGCAGAAGGCATCGTCGGCGACAACGTGCTCCACGTCGTCCGCGAGGTCGTCACCGCCCCCGAGCTCAAGCTGGTGCTAGGCCGCCACGCCCATGAGGAAAACATCCACGCGGACAGCCTCGTTTACATGATTTCCTCGCTCGGCATCAACCCGCACGAGTGCGAGGCGATGTTCGAGGACATCCCTTCGATCACCGCAAAAAACAACTTCGTCGTCTCCAACAGCAAGGCCCTCCGCCGCGACATCGATCTCACGATCACCGAAAACAAGCAGGCCCTCGCCAAAAACATCTTCATGTTCGGCCAGGTCATGGAAGGCACCCAGTTCTACGGCCTTTTCGGCATGATCCTCAGTCTCTATCGCCAGAACAAATTCCCCGGCATCGGCCAAATGTTCCGCTACACCCTGCGCGACGAGTCGAACCACATCGAAGTCTTCCGCAACCTCCTCATGGACCTCATCGACGAAAACCCGGACGTTTGGACCGAGGACTTCCGCGAAGATCTCCGCGCCACGATGAAGGAAGGCATCACCCTCGAGAAGCAATTCATCCGCGACTGCCTCCCCGTTTCCGCGCTCGGCCTCAACTCCGCCGATTTCGAAACCTACATCGACTACATCGCCGACCGCCGCCTCATCTCCTGCGGCCTCGCCCCGCTCAACGAATCGGTCAGCAACCCATTCCCTTGGCTCGCCGAAATGATGGACATCAAAAAGGAAACCAATTTCTTCGAAGGCCGCGTGACCGAATATCAAAAAGCCTCCGCCCTCACCACCGTGGACGACGACGAACTTTAGCGTGGCTGCGGCGTCCCGCCGCAGGCCGTGCTAGAGGCGTCTCGCCTCGATTCAAAATCCCAGATCCCATCTCTTCTCCAAAAACTCACCGCCCGCACCTCATGTACCGCTCCCTCAACCTAAACGAAGACCTCGCCCTCAAACAAGTCGTCACCGACCGTTTTGCCCTCCTCGACCGCGGCTTCGCCTGGCGCGAAGTCCTCTCCACCGAGAAACGCGCCCCGGTCACCGACATCACCATCACCCGCGGCACCATCGACTCCCACTTCTCTCTCGAAGACGTCGCCGACGCCATCGGTGACTCCCTCGCCGACCTCCTCATCTCCCGCCGCGAGGATGAAAAATCCATCTTCTCGGACGTCAACCGCAAGTTCGTTTCCGACGTCGCCCACTCCGTCGCAGCCTTCCTCACCACCTCCCTGAAAGCCGACGGCCGCCTCCGCCTCTCGGAAGGCGATCTCTACCTCCTCATCGAAAAAGCTCTGCTAGAGAACGAAGCCTACGACGTCGCCAAGTCCCTCGCCTTCCGTCGGTCCATGGAAAAAACTGGCACCGTTGACGTCCACACCAGCCCGAATTCCCTGCCCGTCCGCCTGATCCGCCGCAATGGCAACGTCGTCCCGTGGTCCGAGACGAAAATCGAAATCGCCGTTAGAAAAGCATTTCTCACTATCAAGGAAAACCCCGAACCCGCCGTCGAGGTCGCCAAGGGCGTCACCGACCGCATCCGCCGCGGCGATTCCTCATTCGTCCACATCGAGGACGTCCAGGACATGGTCCAGGAAGAACTCATGCGCCAAGGTCACTTCAAGGCCGCCACCCACTACGTCCGCTACCGCGACGAGCGCGCCCGCATGCGCCAGGAGGATGAAGACAGCGCTGAGGATCCGAACCAAGAGCTGATGGTCACCGTCATCGACGACGATGGCATCTCCTCGTTCTGGGACGGCACCGATCTCCGCAAGCGCATTTCCTACGCCTCCATCGGCCTCGATCTCAACATCAACGAAGCCGAGATCGAGCGCGAACTCCGCCGCTCCGTCGGCAACGAGATTTCCGAAAAGGATCTCAAAAGCACCATCATCCTCAACGCCAAGGCACTCATCGAAAAGGACGCAGATTTCGCGAAATTCGCCGGCCGCATCCTCCTCTCCTACATCTACGAGGAAGTCCTCGACTGGAGCATCCTCAAGGACGGCATCGACAAATTGAAGCAAGCCCACAAAGCCGCCTTCAAGTCCTATCTCAAGCACGGCGTCGCCATCAAACGCCTCAACCCCGAGCTCCTCGACCTCTACGATCTCGAAAAAATCGCCGACGCCTTCGATCCCACCGCCGACCTCGATTTCGACTACCTCGGCATCCAGACCCTCTACGATCGCTACCTCATCGTTGACAAAACCGGCAGCAAACACCGCCGCATCGAGACCCCGCAGTTCTTCTGGATGCGCGTCGCCATGGGCCTTTTCAAAAAAGAGGAAACCAAGCGCGAAGACTGGGCCATCCGCCTTTACAACCTCTACAAAGGCCGCCGCTTCTGCTCCTCCACCCCCACCCTCTTCAATTCCGGCACCCTCCACAGCCAGCTCTCCTCCTGCTACCTCTACAAAGTGGACGATTCCATCGAGTCCATCATGTATCGCGGCATCGCCGAAAACGCCTTCCTCAGCAAATGGGCCGGCGGCCTCGGTGGTTCATGGACCGCCGTCCGCGGCACCGGCGGCTACATCC
>JAYTEI010000104.1:0-3990 GCA_043735445.1 Akkermansiaceae bacterium
AAACTCATCGAATACGGTCCCACCATGCAGCTCTTCGAGAATCCTCGCGATGCCCAAACGGAAGCTTACGTCACCGGCACTTTTGGCTAACTTCATTTACTTAACTGCCATGCAAGATTCCATCACCATCGGCACCTCCATCGAGGTGAAAAACTTGGACTTCAGTTATGGCTCATCACCCGCGTTGAAGAACATCGATCTGGAAATCCCCGAGAACGCCGTGACTGCCTTCATCGGCCCGTCCGGTTGCGGCAAGTCCACCTTGCTGCGCTGCATCAACCGCATGAACGATGAAATCCCCGGAACCCGCATCACCCGCGGCAACATCACCGTCGGCGGGATCGATATCTATAGCTCGTCCGTGGATGTGGTAAAACTCCGCCGCGAGGTGGGTATGGTGTTTCAAAAATCCAACCCGTTTCCGCGCAGCATTTATGAAAATGTCGCCTACGGATTGCGGCTCTGCGGCGAGCGCAACAAGGCCGTGCTCGACCCCGCCGTGGAGGATGCACTCCGCGCCGCCGCGCTGTGGGACGAGGTCAAGGACCGCCTCCAAGAATCCGCGCTCGGCCTCTCCGGCGGGCAGCAACAACGTTTATGCATCGCCCGCACCATCGCCGTCAAACCGCGGGTGGTATTGATGGACGAGCCATGCAGCGCACTCGATCCCATCGCCACCGCCAAGGTGGAGGAACTCATTTGGGATCTCAAACACAGCTATACTTTCGTCATCGTCACCCATAACATGCAACAGGCGTCCCGGGTCTCTGACAAAACCGCTTTCTTCTACCTCGGCGAGCTGATAGAAGCTTCTGACACTTCTAAAATGTTTAGTAACCCGCGCGTTAAGAAAACTGAGGAATACATCACTGGCCGTTTCGGCTGAACATCATTTAATCATCATTTCCCTATTCACCCCCATGAGCAACCAACACATTTTCCGGGATTTCGACAAAGCCATCGAAGGCCTCAAAGCCGAGGTGTTGTCGATGGCCACCCTCACTCGCCAGAACTTGGAGCGGGCGATGCAGTCCCTGCTAGAGCGGGACATCGACCTCGCCCGCAGCGTCATCGCGGATGATTCGGACGTGGACGACCTCGAACGGAGGATCGACCAGACTGGCATGGATATACTCGTCAGATTCCACCCAGTTGCATCTGACCTCCGGCTCGTCATCACTTCCATGAAAATGGCCCACAACCTGGAGCGGATCTCCGACCATGCGGTGAACATCGCCAAACGCTCCAAAAAAATTTGCAAAGCTGCTTCGCAGTTAGAAGAGGCTGCTCTTGCCGAGCCGCTCTATTCCCTCGCGGATAAATTGCTGCGCGATGCGCTAACTGCCTATACCGATTGTAACACCGAACTCGGCGAGAGCCTCAAAGCCCGCGACAAGGAACTCGACATTCTGCACAAGCAGATGATCGCCTCACTCAGCGGTCGGCTAGAAGATTCTAACGGCCGCTCAGAAAACCTGCTGCATCTCATCTTCGTGGCCCGCTCCATCGAGCGCATCGGCGACCTCGCAGTGAACATCGGCGAAGACGCCGTCTTCCTTAGCCAGGCCCGTGACATCCGCCACGAGCACCGGAAACAACCGTGACTGGGGAGGCGGTAGATTCCCTCACAGGATCGTCACCTGCACGCTGCTTTCGATGATGCCGTTAGCGATGGCGTAGCGGGTGAGGCTGGCGGTGTCGTGGATGTTGAGTTTCGCCATCACTTTCTGGCGGTGCTTCTCGACGGTCTTGATGCTGATGTGCAGGACAGCGGCGGATTCTTTGTTGGCTTTACCCTCGGCCACGAGTTGGAGCACTTCCATCTCGCGGGTTGTTAGCTTGGCGAGATTTTTTTTCCCGGCAGCGGCAGGAATTGTCTGATGATTGGCGAGGCGCTTGTTGATGGCGGGGCTGAAAAACAAGTTGCCGCGGTGGATTTCCCGGATCGCTTGGGGGAGGATGTGGGCGGCGGTTTGCTTGACGAGGTAGCCGGCGGCACCGAGTTCCATGACTCGCTCGACGTAGGCGTCGTCACTGTGCGCGGAGAGGATGAGTAAGCGGGTGGCAGGCGCGGCAGCGAGAATCTGGCGTGCCGCTTCTAAGCCGTTGAGGAGTGGCATGGCGATGTCCATGACGACCACGTCGGGTCGGAGAGAGGCGGTGAGTTTCACGGCGTCGCGGCCGTTGTCTGCTTCCCCCACGACTTGGATGTCGTTCTCCAGTTTGAGCAAGGCCCGCAGTCCTTCGCGGACGATTTGGTGGTCTTCGGCAAGTAGCACGGTGATGGCTGTCATGGCAGAGGATTGGCTTGGGTTGTGGTGGATTTGGGAGGCTGTTTACTGGCCGGGGGGATCTCGATGCGGACGGTGGTGAAGCTGCCGGGGGTGGAATGGATGGAAAAGATGCCGCCGACCATTTCCGCGCGCTCTTTCATGCCGAGCAGGCCGAGCCGCTTGTTTTTTTTCGGGTCGGAAATGGTGGGGACTTCGAAGCCTTTACCATCGTCGGTGATTTCCAGACGGATGAGTCCGTCGAGGTTTTGAATGCTCACTTCCACTTGGCTGGCTTGGGCATGGCGGGTGACGTTGACAAGGGCTTCTTGGGTGATCCGGTAGATGGCGGTGCGGAGCGGGCCGGGAGATTTTTCGATCCCGGCGAATGCCTTGAGGCTGGCCCGGATGCCGGTGCCTTCCATGAAGCTTTTCAAATGGGCGTGCAGCGCGGGAATGAGGCCCAAGTCATCGAGCACGCCGGGGCGCAATTCGCGGGCGAACTGATGCACAGCCTCCACGGATTTTTCCACCAGGCGGTGGGCGTTGGCGATCTTTATCTGGAGGCTGCGTGGCGTGCCTTCCGCGCTCTGGGCCAAGTCCGCGACATGCACGCTGATGCCGACGAGGGACTGGACGACGACGTCATGCAGCTCGCGGCTGATGCGTTTGCGCTCTTCTTCTTGGGCTTGGAGCACTTGGTGAGACATCCCGCGCAGTTCTTCTTGCAGACTGACTGCTTGCTTGAGCAAGAGAGTTTGCGCCACCTCGGTGAAATGCAGATCTCGCTCCACCGCTTGGCGGTGGTGGATTTCTTCGGTCAATTTCTGGTTAGATGCGGTGAGCACGGCGAGATGGCGCTGGGCGAGTTCCGCCGCTTTGCGCTCAGTGATATCGGTGATGTTTTCTAATACCGCCCGTGGTTTTCCTTGGTCGTCGCGGTCGAGGGTCTTGCGGGTAAGCACGGTGATGCGCTCGCCGTTGCGTTTCGTGTGAATGAGCTCGCCGATCCAGCGGTCTGTCCGCATGAGTTCCTCATTCATTTGCTTGAGCGGGGTGGGAAATTCCGTCTTGAGTAGTTGGTGGCTGATCTCGCCCATGACCTCCTCACGCGACCAACCGTAAAGCTCCTCCGCGCCGTGATTCCAGTAGCGGATGTGGCCCTCCATGTCGCGGACGATGATGGCGTCATGGCTGAGGTCGAGCAGCCGGGCCTTTTCCGCCAGTTGCTGGTCGGTTTTGATGCGCAGGGTGATGTCGTTGAAAATAATCGCCACCTTGCGGCTGTCTTCGCCGCCGACCCGGCAGGCATAGGCATCGAACCAACGGCCACCCATCGCTTTGGCTTCTTTGACGAAACGGATGGATTCGCCGGTGAGGGCGACCTTGCCGTAAATTTCGATCCAGTGGCGTTCGATTCCGGGGACGAGATCGAGCATCCGCTTGCCGGTCGCATCGACCAAGCCAGTCTGCTTCTCGAAGGTCGGGTTCACTTCCAAAAACTGATAGTCCAGCGGCTCGTCGCGCGAGTCGAAGATCATTTCGATGAGGCAAAATCCCTCGTCGATCGCGGTGAACAACGTGTGATAGCGGTCCTCGCTCTCGCGCAAGGCTTCCTCCGCCTGCTTGCGTTCCGTAATGTTGCGGAAGAAAACGGCGAGTCGCCGGCTATCGTTTCCGCCGATCCGAAACGCATAGATGTCGAACCATCGGTTCATCC
>JAYTEI010000105.1:0-1730 GCA_043735445.1 Akkermansiaceae bacterium
CGAACGGGATTTGCCCTTCGCCTGGGGGCCAGCGGGCGGCGGTGCGCCGTCAGTGGTGGGGGCGATCGAGCTGGTGATCGCGGCTGGCCAGGGTGGCCGCGGCAGCGTGTGGTTTTCCGACATTTCGTTAGATGATCAGACTTTGTATTTGCCGCAGGAGGTCACGGCATCGAGCCATCAGCCTAGCAGTTTCCCGGGATCGGTGTTTGAAATGGGGTCGCCAAGCGGGTGGCAGGCGGGCGAAGACGATGCGGCACCGTGGTGGGCGGTGGACTTCGGCCGGCAAGTGCGCTTCGGCGGGCTGGTGATCGTGTGGCCGGTGCCGATGCCGCCGCGGAGTTTCGAGATCGAGATTTCCACCGACGGTGAAACCTGGAGCCGGATCTATCAGGCAACTCAGGCGTTGGGCGCACGGAGTCATATCCCGGCTTGTTGCGCGGAAGCCCGCCATCTGCGGGTCAATTTCCGCAATCAGGAATCCGCGGCACTGGTCTCGCTGGAGCTGCGGCCGGACGCATTTTCCCACACGCCGAATGAATTCATCCATGCGGTGGCACGGGATTTCCCGCGCGGTTGGTTTCCACGATACTGGCACCGCGAGCAATCTTACTGGACGCCGGTCGGCAGCCCGGAAGGTCGCCGCCGTGGCTTGATCAATGAGGAAGGCTTGGTGGAGGTGAATGAGGCGGGATTCTCGCTGGAGCCGTTTTTGCTGATCGGTGGCAGGCTGGTCACTTGGGCGGAGGTGGAAATCCGGCTCTCGCTGGGCGCGGGTGGCGCGCCATACCCCGTCGTCACATGGCAGTTAGATGGGGTGACGCTGGTGATCCGCCCATGGGTGGAGGGCGCGGGCGACGGGCTGGTGCTGCGGACGACCTATCAGGTGGATAACAGATCCGGCCAAGACGTGCGATTGGCAGTGGCGGTGCGGCCATTTCAGGTGAATCCGCCGTGGCAGGCATTCCGCGATCTCGGCGGGCGCAGCCCGATCCGGCAGATCCGCTGTGACGACGGCGAGATCCGTGTGGACCAGCGGCGAGTGATCCCTAACCGCTGCCCGGATGCGCACGGTGCGGCAGCGTTCGAGGAAGGCGGCGTGGTGGAATTTCTCGCACGAGGTGAGGTGCCGCCACGGGATGCGGTGGACGATGATTCCGAGCTGGCATCGGCGGCGATGCTGTGGAGCGTGGCTCCTGGGGATGGGTTCGAGGTCACGGTCTCGGTGCCATTTTTCGAAAATGCCGCCGAGCCGGTGGCAGGTGGGCGGGAGCAGGCACTCGCGCTGTGGCAGGACATTCTGGCTCCGGTCAAGTGGCAGGTGCCGTCGTTAGCTCACAGCGCGATCGAATGCTTCCGCGCGGCGGCGAGCCACATTCTAATCAATCGCGACGGACCGGCGATCCAGCCTGGCCCGCGCCGCTACACTCGCTCGTGGGTGCGCGACTGCGTGATCATGGGCGCGGCGATGGCCAAGGCAAACCGGCCGGATGTGCTGCGCGATTTCCTGTTATGGTATGCGCGATTCCAGCGCGAGGACGGCTACATCCCCAGCGTGGTGGACCGCGACGGGGTGGATGCGCTGGTGGAGCACGACAGCCACGGCCAGTTCATCTGGGGCGTCTGCGAGGTTTTCCGGGGCGAGGGAAATAAGGATTTCCTGAAAGTGATGTGGCTGCCCGTTAGGAAGGCGGCGGAGTATTTGCTGAGCTTGCGCGAGCAGCGCATGACCG
>JAYTEI010000106.1:0-1729 GCA_043735445.1 Akkermansiaceae bacterium
GGCCGCACCGCGGGCCGGCGGTGAAACCGAGCGGATTCCATCCGCCAGATTCGCAAGACTGTCATCGTTGAGCGAGGTGATTGAAAACTCATCCACCCACCCGATCCCGCTTCCATTGCCAATGCCGACGGATGAAATGGTTGGGCCGTTTCCACCGAACATCCGCGGGCCCGAGACGGTATTTCCATCCACCTTGCACTCGACGGACCAGTCCCCGCGTGACGAGGGAGTCGTATCGAGGATGATGGAAAGAACATGCTCACCGGAAAACACCCCCGCGTCTCCTCCGGGGAATGTCTGAAGTTGGTTCGACGCGCCGGACTGGTAGCGCATCAGCATCCAGCCCGATGGGTTGTTAGTCGTGTGCCAGGCACCATCGACATGCAACCCGTCCGCGAATCCTAGGGCCATCCATTCGTAAACGGGATTGGCATTCGTGCAATGCATCCTGACGCTCAGAGTGTAGCGGTTGCCTGGCCGAGGCTTGAATGGAAGCAGTGCTAGGGACGCCGGAGCGGCCACCACGGCATGAGTGCCATCAATCGACCAGTTTCCCGATGCGTTCCATGGTGCGACGCCCGTGTCGGGTAACGATCCGTTGAGCAAACGCGTTTTCGAAAAGTCATCCCGATAGATCGTGTGATCTGCTGCAGCATGCTCAACCGTGAACAGTCCCGCGAAAGCGCAGCAAAGGATTTTGAGTGATTTGGTATTCATAGGAAGCAATTTATTTGAAATGACCGAACACCCGGAATTCGTTCACCTTGAGGGATTGCCCGGCCTGGGTGCGTTCGAGGCGGATGAAGCGGGCGGTGGTTCCGGCGGGAACTTCGATGATCCAGGGTTTGGATCCGCCGAGGGAAATGGATTCTCCTTCTGCGGCGACTTTGGCTTCGTCTTTGCCGTTGAGAGAGAACTCGATGCGCAGTTCCTTCGGGTGGCTCGGAGCGGGGTCTCCATCGGCTAGTGCGTTTTCGACCTTCAGGTTGAGGCAGCCTGAAACGATGGCCTTGCGGGCTTTCTCAGTGACATCAGCCATTTGTTCGCCCTTGCCGTATGTGGCTTTTTTGATCTCCAAAGTCGGGGCTTCGATGGATGCTGCGGTGGCGATGGTTTTGGCGTTGGTGAAATCCATGGTGTCGGAGACTTTCACCAGATCACCGGCGGCTGGATTCCCCAAAATCTCGATGCGAGAAATCCGGCAGGGCAATCCCAGATCCAGCCAAATCCACGGTTGGTTGTCGTCGGGATGGCTATTCCAAGCGGTGCTTTCCGAGCCGTCGGTGGCTTTGGAGGGATGGCTTGAGTTGTCGAGATGCGAGGATGCGCGACAGGCTTTCCATTGGGCGACATTCTGAGGTGGAGAAACTTCCGCCACGGCAAGGACGATCACGGTATCCAGAGGATCCCATGCGGTGCCGACCGGGAGCGCGAGGCTGACGCCGCTGGCGTCCTGTTTGAGCGCGACGGGTATCTTATTGGCTAACAGAACTGCCTTGTGAAACTTTTTGCCATCGGCAGGCGGCGGCAGCTTGAGAATCTTCGCACCTGCGGCGGGGGCTTTGAGGATGTGGAGGAATTCGAACTTGTCGTCGATCGAGCGGGTGGCGACGCCCCATGTGAGGTCGGCGATCTTCGTGCCGGGCGCGGTGAGGTAGGATGTGCTCGGATAGGTGTTTTTGATCGCGCGTTCGACGGGTTGAATCAGTTTGCCGGTTTTTTGCATGCG
>JAYTEI010000107.1:0-3984 GCA_043735445.1 Akkermansiaceae bacterium
TGGCCCGTTTCGCCCTTGAACGGATAGGTGCCTGTTAGCGCCTGATAGTAAACGCAGCCCATCGCATACATGTCCGTCCGGGCATCCAGCGGCACCCGCTCGAACTGCTCGGGAGCCATGAAAAAGATCGAACCGAAAACCGCCTCGATCTCCTGCAACTCCTCCAGCGACTGCGATTGAGTCAACGTCGCCAAGCCGAAATCCACGATTTTCATCTGGAATTTCCCCGACGGCAGCCAAGTGAGCATCAAGTTAGACGGCTTGATGTCGCTGTGAATCAGATTGAGTTCCTGCGCCGCGATCAGCGCTTCCTGAGTCTGCAGCGCCAGCTCCCGGAAGTCCGGCCAAGTCAACGGCGCACGCTCGATCAGCTCGTCCAGCGTCTTGCCACTGATCAACTCCATCACCACGTATGGCCCATCTTCGTCCGCACCCACATCGTAAATCGTCACGATATGCGGGTGCTGGAGCGACGCCAGCGCACCCGCCTCCTTGATCAATTGCCGCGTGGATTCCTCCTTGAGCGCCGGATCGTCATTCGACATCGTGATCCGTTTGATCGCCACTTCGCGATTCATCCGTGTATCATATCCCCGGTAAACCGCTCCCAGGCCCCCCTGGCCAATTTTCCCGCGGATTTCGTAACGTTCTTCCATGATTTCGAAGTGCTGGAGACTGTGAAAAAAATGCCCAGCCCGGCAATCACGAAAAGTAACTATCAGGCAGCCAGCTTGATCCGTATCCCGCACCCGCGCCAATCCCTTGTAGCTTTTCCGCATTTCAGCTTTTCAGCATTTCCGCTTCATGCTTGCCTCCCGCCCTCATGAAAATCGTCGTCGCCTACTCCGGGGGTCTTGATACCTCCGTCCTCCTGCTCTGGCTCAAGGCTAAGTACAATGCCGAAATCATCGCCTACTGCGCCGACGTCGGCCAGGGCGACGAACTCGACGGCCTCGAAGCCAAAGCCCTCTCCACCGGTGCTTCCAAGTGCTTCATCGGCGACCTCAAGGAAGACTTCGCCGCCAACTACATTTTCCCGATGATCCAAGCGGGTGCCATCTATGAAGGCCGCTATCTGCTAGGCACCTCCATCGCCCGCCCCTGCATCACTCACGACATGATCAAGGTCGCCCTCGCCGAAGGGGCCGATGCCATCGCCCACGGAGCCACCGGCAAAGGCAACGACCAAGTCCGTTTCGAGCTTTCCGCCGCTGCCCTCGCCCCCAACGTCAAGTGCATCGCCCCGTGGCGCGACGCCTCGTTTCGCCAAGAATTTCCCGGCCGTGCCGAAATGATTGCCTACGCCGAGGCAAACAACATCCCGATCAAGGCATCCATGAAAAAGCCCTACTCCATGGATCGCAACCTTCTCCATATCTCCTTCGAAGCCGGAGCCATGGAAGACCCGTGGTATGACGCCACCACCCCGGCGGATACCGATATGTATGTTCTCTCGGTTTCCCCAGAAGACGCCCCCGACCAAGCCGAGTATATCGAGATCCTCTTTGAAAAAGGCAACGCCATCGGCCTCAAACACACGAACATCGACGCCCTCCTCACCGCCCTCGGCGACGTCAAAACCATCGGCCAACAAGACGGCTACGCATTACTAACACCCTACGGCATCATGCGTGTCCTCAACCTGCTCGGTGGCCGCAACGGCATTGGTCGCATCGACATCGTGGAGAACCGCTTCGTCGGCATGAAATCCCGCGGCATCTATGAAACCCCCGGCGGCACCATCTTGTTAGCCGCTCACCGCGATTTGGAAACCCTCGTCGTCGATCGCGAGTCCATGCATATCCGGGACAGCCTGATCCCCAAATATGCCCAGTTAGTCTATAATGGTTTTTGGTTCGCCCCCGAGCGCGTCGCCATCCAAGCCCTCGTCACCGAAACCCAAAAAACCGTCACTGGCGAGGTCCGCATGAAGTTATACAAAGGCAACGTCATGCAAGCCGGCCGGCGCTCGAAGTATAGTATGTATTCCGAAGCCGTCGCCACCATGGAAGGCGGCCAAGAAGAAGCCTACAACCAAGACGACGCCACCGGCTTCATCGCCCTCAACGCGCTACGCCTCAAGGCGACTGCGAGACAAGGGAAGTAACATATTCCATATGGAGTAGGGAACTTATTGTCCCTTCTTCTATTCAACCAAAAGCCGCACCCGGTCTATCCGGGTGTGGTTTTTTACATGAAAACATAAGCATCCTTAATACTGCTGCGGAAAAGCCGGAATTCGAAGTCGGTCGGCAATTTCTTCACAACCCATCCGAGTAGCGTCGGACTTCAGAGTTGTAACTATGTGACTGCCATATGCGGAGATAATTTGGGACCGATTGGATTCAATGTCCGCGAACTGCTGAATGTTTACTGAAGACCGACATTCACGACTTTCCCATTCTCGGCGAGCTGTGATCATATTACCCTCGAACCACCAAGGAGTAATTCCGTGTTGGTCAAAGCTCATCATGGTGGCTAGCATGTAAACTGGATCCCAGTCGTTAGCCCAAGGTCGATGAGCGAATCGCGACGACCACCCCGGCATCCGCCACCCCGCCGTAATGAACAGCAAGACCTCCGCACCCCATGGAGCAGAGCTCTTTATCTTCTCTTCCGCCGAAGAGCTTTGCGCACTCCGGCCTAACCGACACGCAGCACCCCGTCCGATAGAATCCTTGCTCGCAGGCCACCGCGAAAATTTGCTTTGAGAAATGCCTCCGCACCGGGGGCGACGGCTTCATCCATCCAGTAGCAGGGTTTGCATTCTTCAGTGGCTTCGAAGTCGATGCCTTGGAAACGGAAACGTTTGCCCACCCACGCGCCGAGGTCGCGACCTCTAACAATCAGGTTGCGGCGGAAGACTGAGCTGCAAAGATCGGGTTGTGAGAAATGATCGCGCACCGCTTGCACAGCGTCGGCATCGAAGAACGTCACCTGCCCTTTGAAGTCCGGCTTGTAGCCGAAATAGCGGTCGCCGCGCAGGCCCAGGCCGGCGACGCACTCGATCTCGGTCACGCTGCGGATGCCGTGATCCAGCCTGCCCTTTTCGTGGCGACCGCGGAAGTCATTGCCGGCGGAAATCCAGATCTCCAGCAGCTCGGCCTGCCATGCGGGTAGAACGCTGCCGGTCTCCGCCGACTTGTTATCCGGGCCGACCCACTCAGTTAGACCGTTGGCGTAGGTTTCCTTTTTCCAAATTGGCAGCTCGTATTTCAACCGCTCCATGATCGAACGCGCCCCATCGAAAGCCGGACCGCGATGGGCGGCTGCCACGCCGACCCAGACTGCGGCATCGCCAATGGCCAGCGGCCCAGTGCGATGCGCGGCCACGGCACCTAGCAGACCGTGCCGCGCGGCTTCTTCCTCGAGGATGCGTTGGCCAGTCGAAATCGCCAGCGCCGGATACGCTTGGTATTCGAGATGACTCACCGCTTGGCCGGCGTTGTGATTCCTAACACGTCCGTCGAAGCTCACCACCGCCCCGGCGGCGGGATCGTTTAGTGCTGCGGCCAGCGACGCGATGTCGATGGGTTGACTAACGAGTGAGAAGCGAATGGACATGGCAATTTTTTCTAACCACCCGACATCGGCGGCAGCAGGGCGAGTTGATCGCCGTCGGTTAGCGGGTGATCCCACGAGACAAATTCATCGTTCACCGCCGCACGCAGGCTGCTGATAGCAACTCCCAGTCCCAGCTCCGCGTATAACCCAGCAGGAGTCGTCGCGGCGGTGGTCACGCGCTCTTCCGCTAGCCCGCGGCGCTCGGCGAGCAGGCCGTAATAATGAACAGTGACGGTCATGGGCTGATGGCGGTTTCCCAGTCTTCGGGCGTGTTGGCGTTGTCGAGTGCGCGCGGCGTGATCGGCTCTAGCAGGCGGCAATCGCCACGCAGCAGGATCTTGCGCGGGCAGCGGAAATCAGCGGCTTGGGCTTGCACAAACGCAGCCAATGCGGCCGCCGTATATAGCGTGCATAACGGCT
>JAYTEI010000108.1:0-3983 GCA_043735445.1 Akkermansiaceae bacterium
ATCGACGATTCCGCCGCCGGCCCGCTCAACGTCGAGGCACTGCGCTTCGCCGATGTGGTCACCGGCAGCCTCACCAAATGGATTTCCGGCGAAGGCGACGTGATGGCCGGGATGGCCTCGATCCGCGCCGACTCGCCGGTCGCCAACGCGCTGCGCGAGTCGCTAACAGCCGATGCCACCGACAGCGCCCCCCTCTACATCGGCGACGCCGAGGTCCTGCTGTCCAATCTGAAAGGCTACACCGAACGGATGAAGACCGTGAATGCCAACGGCCAGGCACTCGCCGCATGGCTGGCCAATCACTCCGCCGTCGCGGAAGTCTGGCATCCATCTCTAACCAACCGCGCGAACTATGAGGCGGTCATGCGCAAAGGCGGCGGCTTCGGCGGCTTGCTTTCCATCGTCCTGAAAAACGAGAGGAAGACCCCGAAAGTCTATGACGCCCTGCGCCTCAGCAAGGGCCCGAGCTTCGGCACCACCTTCACGCTGGTTTGCCCCTACACTCTGTTAGCACACTATCACGAACTGGAATGGGCCGAAGGCTGCGGCGTTTCCGCCAACCTGCTGCGCGTGTCCTGCGGCCTCGAGCCGATAGAGACGATCATCGCGGCCTTTGATGAGGCGCTGGTCCACGGTTGATAGTGGTTGGCCCCAAGGAGCGGCGGACTCCGATCCGCCGAGCCAATGGCGAGTCGATGATGCCGGGCGAAAGCACTTTTCCATCGGCCATTCATTGGCAGGGCGATTCGAACAATCACGGGACAGGCCTTTTATCACGCCCCCACACCCTGTTAGCTCACTATCACGAACTGGAGTGGCCGAAGGCTGCGGCGTTTCCGCCGACCTGCTGCGCGAGTCGTGCGGCCTCGAGCCGTTGGAAACGATCATCGCCGCGTTTGAAGAGGCGTTGGCCCATGGCTGGGCAGACACGCCACATGCCGGCCAAGCGTCGTTAGTTAGGTGCCTGGTTTGTGGAAATTCAAATTGTGCTCGCCATAGGTCCATCGAGAGAGACGATGAATCGCTCTTGACTGCGATTCCAATTCATTCCTTGAAAAACAAAAGGGTTCTCGTAGTCGATGACAACGAAGCCATCCATGACGATTTCCGGAAGATCCTAATCCTAGGGGTGATGGACTCAAGCGAGGCGGATTTCAACGCCGAGGTAGGAGCCTTATCCGGAACCGGGAAAACCGAGGCCCCCGCCCCGGGGTTTGACTTGGATTTCGCCTCACAGGGCCGCGATGCGCTGGCCCTCGTGACCGCCGCGGTGCTAGCAGAAAAGCCGTATGCCATGGTGTTCATGGACGAGGGGATGCCGCCGGGCTGGGATGGCATCAATACGACTGCCCGGCTGTGGGAAGTCGATCCAAACCTCCAGGTGGTCATTTGCACCGCGCACTCCGATCCCTCGCGGCAATCAAGGATCGCAGGGCTAGGCGGTTCCGATCGCCTGTTGATCCTCAAGAAGCCCTTCGACATCAGCGAGGTATTCCAACTCGCCCACACGCTGACCACCAAGTGGACCCTCCAGCAGGAATCCCGGTGCCTCTCGGAGTCGCTGGAGCTCGCGGTAAAAACCCGGACCCACGAGCTGGAACTGGAAATGACGGAACGCAAGCGCAGCGAGGGCGCTCTCAAGTTCACCCAGTTTTCGGTGGATCACGCGTCGGATGCCATGTGCTGGGTCGCGGCGGATTCCCGGCTGATCTATGTGAATGCCGCCGCCTGCCGGTCATTGGGCTACGCGGAGGATGAACTCCGCGCGCTGAGCATTCTCGATACCGTCCCCCTGCTCCGCCAGGACGGCTGGCAGACGTTTTGGAACGCCCTGCGAACCGAGCAACACCGGACCCTCGAGACGGAGCACCTGACCAAGGATGGCCGCCGGATTCCGATCGAACTCACCGTGAACTTTTTTGACTTCGCCGGGCGTGAGTTCATGTGCGCGTCGGCACGCGACATCACCCGCCGCCGCGAAATCCTGGCGGAACTTTCGAACACCCGCGATCTGGCCTTGGAATCGGTCAGAATCAAGGGCCGGTTCCTCGCCAACATGAGCCACGAGATCCGCACCCCGATGAACGGCGTGGTCGGCATGGCGGAACTCTTGCTCCACACCAACCTGGACCGCGAGCAGCGAGAATTCGTCGATGTCATCCGCAGCAGCGCCCACCATCTGCTGGATATCATCAACGATATCCTCGATTTTTCGAAGATCGACTCCGGGCAATTGCACATCGAAACCAAGGATTTCGACCTTCGCAAAATCATCGAGGACGCGCTGGACGTCGTTGCCCCGCTGGCCCGCAAGAAAGGTCTCGAATTGGCGGGCTGCGTGAAGCCCGAGGTGGCGCACGCGCTGCGGGGCGATTGCGGGCGTTTGACCCAGGTTCTCACCAACCTGTTGGGCAATGCGGTGAAATTCACCGGGACGGGCGAGGTGACGCTGGAGGTCTCACGCGCCGCTTCCTCCTCCAACCGTAACCTTCTGGAATTTGAAATTCGCGATACCGGAATTGGCATTGATCTGGCGTCCCAACAGAAGATCTTCGAGCCGTTTCATCAGGCCGACGGCTCGGACACTCGCAAATACGGCGGCACCGGCCTGGGGCTTGCCATTTGCAATCAAATCATTTCCTCGATGGGTGGTCAGTTGGGCGTGGAGAGCGTGCCGGGCGTCGGTTCCCGCTTTTGGTTCACCTTGGAATTCGAGCCGGGCGGCGATCCCCCGCCGGCCGCCACAACACTGATAGAACCCGCGGGGCTGCGCGCACTCGTCGTGGATGACAGCGCGACCAACCGGCGCATCCTCCAAGCCCAGCTTGCCAACTTCCAACTGCAACCGATCACGGCCGCCTCCGGTCCAGAGGCATTGGAACATCTCCGCGCCGGGGTGGTCGCGGGCACTCCGTTTCACATCGCCATCGTGGACATGCAGATGCCGGGTATGGATGGTCTCGCGCTGGCCACGGCCGTCCGCGCGGAACCCGCCTTTGCCGCCACCCGAGTCATTATTTTGAGTTCCCTCGGCGATCAGATCAGTCCGGCGGCGCTGGAGGCGGCGGGCGTGCAGGATTATCTCGTCAAGCCGGTCAAGCAATCGCGTTTGGAGATTTCCCTCGCGCGAGTCCTTGGCCTCGAGCCCCGCCCATTGCCAGTGGCTGCGGAATCCGCGACACCCGCCAGTGCGCCCCGCCATGCGGCGCGCATCCTCCTGGCGGAGGACAATTCGGTGAATCAAATGGTGGCGCTGCTGCAGCTCCGCCGCCTCGGCTATCAGGTGGACTCGGTCACGGATGGAGCGCAGGTTCTCGCCGCATTGGAAACCACCCCCTACGACATCATCCTGATGGATTGCCAGATGCCCGTGTTGGATGGATACGCCGCCACCCGCCAAATCCGCCGGGATTTCCCCGGTTCGCCCATCCGCATCATCGCCATGACTGCCAACGCCATGACCGGCGACCGCGAGAAATGTCTCGAGGCGGGCATGGACGACCACCTGAGCAAACCCGTGGATATCGGAATGCTGGAGAAAATCCTGACCCGTTGGCAACCGGCGGCCCCCGCGGTCCTTCCGGACGACGCCACGCCGGCCGTGGATCTCGTTCGCCTGCTCCAAATCACCGGCAAGGATCCCCGCATGTTCCGTGATATCACCGGCGAATACCTGGAGCAGGCGGAAGAAATCCTCGCGCTCATGAGACTGGCGTTGGAAAAACCCGACCTCCCCGAGATCCAGCGCCTGGCCCACAAGCTGGGCGGATCCAGCGCGGTTTGCGGCATGGTCGCCATCGTGCCACTCCTTGCGAAACTCGAGCGGATGCCTGAAAGTGTCGAGCCTGTCTTCGCCGGCGATCTGCTTCGCCAGGCGTCCGCGCAACTCAGGACGATCCGGCGGTTTCTAACCGCCCATGCCCAAACCCTCAACTCCGTCCCCTAGCACATGTCCAGAATCCTCATCGCCGAAGACGACCAGT